>JAYEGV010000169.1:0-7847 GCA_034659235.1 Methanobacteriota archaeon | reverse complement strand
GAACAGAGATAGAGAACAAATGTTGATTGATAAAAAACGTATGGAACAATACCGATCCAAAATTGGATATATCCTTGAAAAGATGTACACCATCCCTGATGATACCAGTACCATGGATGATATAGCCATCGATGGAGTGCTGTATCGGGTGCAGACCAGTATTGATGCAGCAGTGGACATGGCTGCGATGCTGGTGCATGATACCGGAGTTGACGTCGGTGACGATTACGAGAACATCGATATTCTCTCGGCAAAGCATGAAATCGACCAGGAACTTGCACAGAATCTTAAGAAACTGAACGGTATGAGAAACGCCATCGTTCACAAATATGGGCTGGTCGATGTTGAACTGATATTTGAGAATATCGAAGAGATTAAAAAGATGCTTTATAAATTTATAGAAATTATTGAGGACAAATTGAATGCACACTGATACCGATATCAGATCAGACCTGTTGTTCCTCGAAAGTTATGAGGTTGTTATATTTGGCTCTTATGCAAACAAAACAGCAAATAAACGATCTGATATCGATATTGCGGTGATAACCCGAATGAGTGATAGAGCCAGATGTATTGAGATATGGAAGGATCTGCTCGGAAGAGCTCCGCCCATATATGATATCAGGATATTTGAACTGCTTCCGTTGCAGATAAAAATTTCTGTTATTGAGAATTACAGAGTGGTCTTCGGGAATAAACTTGATATTTCTGAGTATTTTTATAACTTTAGAAAAATGTGGAGGGATGCAAAGCACAGATTCGAAGAGAATCGATTCAGGAGTGCGAGAGAGAAGATCGAGGCGATTAAGAGGTACAAACAATCATATCTCGTACAGCACATCGATTCCTCTGCGTATCTTTGATATTTCGCTGTCCACGCGGAACAGTCTGTTTTTATCGATTTTATATCCACACAACTGCTCTATGAACCAGAGAACCTTTAAGTGATCTTCTGTGCTCAATTTCCAGTTTATTTTCTCCTCGTAAGGATCCTCCATGCCGCTTGCATAAGCAAGCAATTCGAGACGTGCGTTCTCGCTGATCCAGCCAATCTCGACATAATAGTCAAGAATGCTCGGCAGATTGTTCGGTCCGACCAGTTCGAGCAGGAATTGAAGCAGTTCCATCACAATCTTGACATGATCCGGCTCATTTCCCACGGTGTTCAGTTTCACACACGCAGTTGGAGGCATAACCTCCACCTCGGGGAGATCCTCCTCCTGCACTTCTTCATTCATTGTGGCAGTGCCACTCCCGACATCATCTCTCAGTGCAGAAACAGTTTCATTCAGATAATCGAGATGTTCGTACAAAAAATCGACGCGTTCACTATTTGCTGTAAAATCCGATATTTCTGATGTATTCTTCTCGATTGATTCCTGCAGTTCATTCATTCTGCAGGAAAGATCGTTTTGATCTGAAATCAGTTCGGATATTGTTTTTTTGATCCCGGACACTCTTGAAATCATATCATCCGACTTTGCCTCGATTGTCACCACGGCTACGCTATTTTCTGATAGATTAGCCTCGATCACTTCTGTTTTTTGTTTGAGATCGTCGATCTCTGACCGATCGACTTTGTTCTCGTTCGTGGGTACTGGCATATAAAAAACGACTTCGGTGAGTGCTGAAAATGCAGTTCTGATCTCATTAATCTGTGTTTGAATTGCATCAATCCGTTCATTTGCTGTCTCGATATCGTTACTGATATCCAGTTGAGGGACGATATCCAAAACTTCCTGCTGGATGAATGGATCTGGAAATTCCTGTGGTTCTGGTATCGTATCCACATTTATGGACGATGTGGATTCTGATGAATAATCCGATACTCTGGATCGAAGTTCACCGATTCTTGTGATTCGCTTCAGAATCACCTTCAGCATGGATACTATGCCGTCTCTGACGGATGCCGGAGTTGTTTCATCCATTCATTTCCCCCAGTGTTGTATATCACTGGGTGGATTTAAACACTTTGGTCAATTGATATCTTCATCTCAGCCAGTTCTGTTCGCAGTTCTCCGAGTGTGGCACACCGCTCGGCACATGCATTATGCTGATGGATGCTCTCCTCATTGATCTGCTTGATCGATATCAGGGAATCGTCTGGCAGATGTGAAAAATTCTTCACGACCAGATGCGCCATCGCGCGAACACAGTCCTCCACAAATCTTGGGTTCCGGTGCGCTGTATCGACCACAGAGGCTTCATCAGATCGTTTCAAGAGTTCGAATATCTTAGAACTCATCGAATTCTCGATGATCTCGATCAGTTTCTCGAGCGATACATCGTATCCATCGTACACCTCGATAGAGATGGTGCCGCGCCCGCGCTGGTTATGGGTTGCCATTGGAACCCTGCTCAGAAACTGCGCGACCATGACATCGGAAACGCCGATGTCGAGCAACTCCTTTCTGGCACGATCCCGCATGATCTCCTGTGCACATGGACATGCAGTCATACCAAGAACCTCTGCGCCAACGAGTTTTCGGACCTGGATATTATTATCCGATCGTATTGCAACCGCTTCTGCAAAGATGTCAGCCACGCCCTGACAGCGCATCCGCGTAACAGGAGTTTCCCGCCTGACCACATATTCGCTGTTCATCTGCACCTCAGCGCGGGATGCATACTCATGTTTGGTCAGCAGACGGCGCGCAACCACGCTACAGAGTTCCTCTATCTCATATACCGGCGCCTCGACCGCTTCCTCAAGAACCTCATCGATGGTCTCGAAGTTTCTTGAAAGGTTCGCACCCTTGCGGTCATGTGGCAGGTCCACAAAGATGTTGAACCTTGCAATGAGCACGATCGGGCGCCTTCCTTTGCGTGCGATCTCGATCATTTTTTTGACGTCGGTGACGCCGACGCGCGTTAGGTTTATCGGAATTGCCGGACGGCTTGCCTGAATATCTGGCAGTTCGATCACAGGTGGTTTCATAACATTGTTCTCCAGTACGGATGGTTCGCTTGTGTGCTGCATGTATGGATATATAAATTTTATGCACGGGCTTCTAGCCCATCACAAAAGATTATATACAAGGAACATTCATTGGTAGTTGATCAATCGATTTATCGATGCGACTTATGGAATTTGAGCATTTCAGTTCTGTGTGCGCTTTTTTAAGTTGGTTGGTTTAAACTAAGAAGGTGAAATAGAATTGTTTAGAAGAGAAACCTATGCTGCTCCGGTTTCCGAGGGCGCGGTCTATGATGTTACCATAGAGGACCTTGCCAGGGAAGGAGACGGTATAGCACGTATACAGGGATTTGTGATCTTTGTGCCCAACACAAAGGTCGGAGACAACGTTAAAATTAAAGTTGACAGAGTCATGAGACGGTTTGCGATCGCATCTGTAGAAGAGTGAATTATAAATCGTTTAGGTTTTAACGTTTGGTTCAGGGTGTGTATCTCGTATTATCGAACCATCCCGGTTCAACAGAACGATGCGCACACCCGGAACAATTTTTTTTGCAGCAGTAAGTGCGCGATCGATCCGCACATTATGAGGATCATAATCGATCAATTCCTTGATCGTGAAGAAACCCGCGCCTTGCAGTATATCAGGGTCAGCCCATTTCAGGATCAACCCTGGAAGTCCGCAGATGATTACTTCTCCCTTTGCCGCCTCGATTCCCTGTGAAATTCGATTTCCAACCATAACAATCGTGTACTCCGGGAACAACATATTCGAGTATCTCATGCCGATGCGTCCCGTTGTCAGCACCACCCGGTCGGCGCGCTGTATCAATTCCTGCTTTGTCTCAAGGAGATGCTCGTTCCATGGCTCGACAAAACCCGTGGTTCCGAGTATGGAGATCCCTCCGATGACCCCGACCCGCCTGTTCAATGTCTGAACAGCAATCTCCTCGCCTCTCGGAACAGAGATCATAACATCCGCGCCAGAAATACCGATCTCGCGCACAGCATCCTCAATTGATCTTCGTATCTGTCTCATTGGCGCGGGATTGATTGCAGGCACACCTTTTTTAATTCCGATGCCCTTGCCAGCAGAAATCGTTATGGTATCGGACGCGCGTGCTTCTGCCACAATCTCGATTCCATCTGTGACATCGAACCCGTGATCTCCGGCATCCTTTATCGCTGATGCCTTGCCAGAGACTGATCTCACATTCAGTGTCACATCGATGCCAGCCGGTGTCGGGACTGTGACATGATCAACACATTGTTTCAGCGACAATACCGCAGCCTTTGCTGCCGCAGCAGCGGTTGTTCCAGTGGTATAGCCCCTCCACAGCACCGATCCATCAGACAGCAGAACAAGTCTGCCGCTGGATATACCTGCTCTCAATTCAGTTTCTGACATCCTTGCGCGCTCGATCCATTCAAGAGGGATTTCAAAGTTGTTGATCGGGTCTTTCATCTATATTGAGCATTCATTGCACAACCTTTTTAACTGATGCTCAATCAAAAGGATCAATGCTGCCATGCGGGACAGTAGGGTAGCTTGGTCGATCCTCGAGCGTTTGGGACGCTTGGACTGCGGTTCAAATCCGCGCTGTCCCATCCATTGCATCGCTATTTCAATTTTTCATATACTCACGCAGCAGGGATGTGGCATAGCAGCCCTTCGGCAGAAAGAACTCAGCAATTACGCACACAGTATCATCTGCTGCTGCCACATCGAAGACCGGATCGATATCGATCACAATCGCCCGATATCCACCTCTCGAAGCGAGTTCTGGCATCTCCGCGATCTCAAAACCACGAATCAATTCGTGGATATCGATTTCGAGATCAGATATCACCTTACTTTCGATCTCACTCGTGAGTATAGAGCCGTATCCGATCAATGAATGAGCAACCCATGCACGTTTTTTGCGGATGAGATTGTTGATGCCATCGATATTTGCTGGCGTCACAATCTGTGTTCTCGATGCATCCGGAAATCCGTTCTCGCCTCTGAAAGACGCAACATCTCCTTCTATTGCCTGATTCAGCGGTATATCACCTTTTATGCGGAAGCTGAGTATCTTATTGAATATGAATGACTGATATGCATGTACAAACATTTTCATCAGGTTTTCTGGCAACACACGAACTGCTCCGGTATAATCATCCGGATGTTTGACCAAATGGTTCAGCATTGCGCGCTCGTATCGCAGATGGTCCGGAAAATCGCTCAATGCTGCTTTGAAATCGCGTGTGTCCAACAAACATCTGCGAACCTCAGATGATCTGTCTTCAGGAAATGGTTTTGCGAGATATACCATGACTGCGTTCTCAAAATCACCTGAAACGATGTGTCTGCCAACTTCATGTGTGATCGGGCGGATTGTTCCGAATCGCTGTATGCCATAGAAATTCGGCATGCCACCAGCATGAGCAAGTTCATCGGATATGTTTTCTATAGATTCCGTCACTTCTTCTTCTGTTTTATCGATACCTCTTATGACGATTCTGAATTCATTGCCATGAAGGTCGCCAAGACTGATCTTTCTCTTCGATCGTCCGATGATCTCAAGTTCAATACCTGGGATATGGACACCAGGGATCATCGCTTCGATCGCATGATCCGGATCCCAGATACTGAGCCTCTGGGTCGTTATCGCCCTCTTATCCTTGGTGCCAGCCCATCCGAATCTGGATCTGCTGACCCTGAACCATCTCGACAGTTCCCTGATCAGATGATTGGTGTCCCAGTCCTTCTTTGTGAGTTTTACGATGAGATATTGCCCCTTCATGCTTTGTTCATGATCCCATACCTCCGTGACCCGAAAGTCATCTGCATTCATGCGGATTATGCCGGAGATGCCTGATGTTTTCGTGAGATATGAATCGATTCCGGCGATATGTTCGATCGTTGTCATCTGTTCTTCTTTTGGGTCCCAACCTTTAAATCCCTCCAGCTTAATCAACAATCCGGATGAACATACCCCTGTTGTACGGACACGGCAGCGTCTCGGTCGAGGTGCCAAACAGAAACCTTGCAGGCGTAATCGAACCGAACGAACTTCCCGCAGTCGAGGATGAAGAGTCAGCAATAATCGAAGCATTAAATCATCCGATCGGAAGCAGGTTATCAGATATCGTACACACAGGAGATACGGTTGCAATCATCGTGAATGACATCACCAGAATCACTCCGACGCATAAACTCCTGCCACCACTTGTCTCTTTCCTTAATGAGATTGGAATACCCAATTCTGATATTGTAATCGTATTTGCGACCGGATCACACAGAAAACATACAGAGGATGAGCAAAGAAAACTGGTTGGAGGTGAGATCTATGATCGCATATCATGCATCGACCATGATCCGGATGATTGCAGACGCGTCGGGGTCACAAGCAGGGGAACGCCGATCGAGATATTTGCACCCGTTCTTGATGCTGATTGTGTGATATGCACAGGCAGCATCGAATTCCACTACTATGCAGGATACACAGGCGGGCTCAAGTCCCTGCTGCCAGGTGTGTCCTCGCTTACAAGCATCCGGAAGAACCATTCGCTGATGATCCATCCTGACGCTGTAACAGGCAGAATCGACAGTCCTGTGCGTCAGGATATCGAGGAAGGGACTTTACAGCTATCAAGATTCATATTGAATGTGGTATTGAACAGCAGAAAAGAGATTGTTGCCGTCGTTTCCGGCGATCCCATAAAAGCACATCGCGCAGGGGTCGCTTATGTGGATCGGATGTACCGGATTCGGGCAGAGACTGCCGATATCGTGATCGCATCTCCTGGTGGGTTGCCAAAGGACATAAATCTATATCAATCCCAGAAAGCACTTGAAAATGCAAAAAACATCGTTAAAGATGGCGGGGCAATCATTCTTGTTGCCGAATGCCCGGAAGGTCTTGGTAATGACGTGTATGAACGATGGCTTGATATCCCACGCGAGGAATTGCTGTCCAGATTGAAACATGATTTTGAGCTTGGCGGGCACAAAGCCGTTCTGACATCACAACTAGCAGAACGTGTTAATCTGTATCTTGTCTCTAATATCCCTGATGATCTTGCAAGAAGAGCATATTTCATCCCGATGGATGATGTTCAGGGTGCTCTGGATGATGCGATCTCGAAACAGGGGAGTGGTGTACGGGTACTGGTGCTGCCATACGGCGGATTGACATGCCCGGTCTGCGATACAGGGCACCAATCTTTTTTCCAAAAAGGTTGATCAAAAACATCCTACCTTCGGTAGGGCAATGATGCGACCCTGCCGTTATCGTTCACGTCCGCGGGCGGCGTCGAATGGATAGGCTGCCGACTGCAATCACAAGCGCGATCAGGGCATATACAAGGGTGAATGCTGGCAGTTCCGGGGTCGGAGCATATTGGGCAGGCTCGATTTCGACTGGATAGAACTCCGCCGCTTCTATATCCAGTGTATGCACAGAATTCAACGTTAAAGTAAAGTTCAATTCCCCATTTGCTTGTGTAAAACTGCAATTGTTATCATTGCAGTCGTTTCCATCGTATTTTGCAGTGTAAACAATCGAGGTATTGGGCATCTGAACTGTTAGGTTGGTTGTTCCATCCCCTTCCAGAACAATTGTCGCATTGTTTCTGTTATCTGCTGGAGAGGTTGCTGACAGAACGCTGATGTCTGTGTTGGAGATTGATTTTACCGCGGGAGTTGTTGCGTAGGCATAGGTGAAGTTGACACCACTCGGATGTGATTGGTTTGTTTTCCAGTGCGGATATTTTCCACTTAATTTCACTGATAACCAATACCAGCTCCAATAATAGTCCATTGACCAGTTTAAATCAGTGAAATCTCTATTAATATAGGTGTAATACGTTGCTGCAGGAACCGGAGATTTATAATCAGCAGCTGAATCATAAGTAGCATACCTCTGAATGCCGATGTATTCGTCCG
>JAYEGV010000168.1:0-7896 GCA_034659235.1 Methanobacteriota archaeon | reverse complement strand
CGCAACTCCGGACCCGGTCTCAACGATATCCAGCACCGAAGTCATCTTCCGTGAAAGGAATATCTTCATCGGATCGATGGATGTACCGGTGTAGGCGATCAAATCGGTGTACTGCACAGCACAACCATCCTCGATCTGCAACACTCCACCATATCTGGTGTTGACAGGAATACCAGAGTTCAGAAGAATCCCATCACAGGTGATGCTGCAGATCGTGGCAATCTCGATATGGCTATCCGGAACGCCATCCTCGATTAACCTGGTTCTGCAGCCCATGCCGTACTCTGACTGCTCAAGATATCGAAGGATTTCAAGCGCATCATCGAGATCCTCACGTCTGATAACCGAACGATTGACGATCAGTCTTCCTTTTTTCGATACCGGATCGAACTCTGTCCGGTAGATCATATCCTCGATCCGTGTGAGCACGAAACCGGTGCGATCGCGAACCAATGCATCCTCAAGTTCTTTTTTTCCGAGTTCGGTGATGATTCTACCAGCATACCCCTGCCTTCTGGTTAGCCCCCGCTCATCGAGTATCCGCAGGTGATATCTGACGCCACGTTCTCCAAGCGGGTAGCCCCTCTCCCGCAGGACGTCTGAGATGATCCTCGCTCCAACAGCGCTACCGCGCTCATCGATCACATGCAGTATCTCTATCAGTTTTCGTTGAATCTGCGGATCATCGGACTGGATCATCAGACTGATATAGGTGCGTAGGTATTTAATATCGCCTTCCGCACCATTTGAAATAATCTATATTTCCTGTTTGTTCACCGCGCGATCACCAGAATCGCGGAATCAACCTCGATCACATCCACAGCTCTTCCGCCAAGAACGATCTCGTGCTCGATTGCCACCGCATCCGCGGGAATCTCGAAAGTCCCTGAGCCGATCTCGATTCGTATCGTTCCGGTGCGTACTTGCTCCTCAACATCCGTCAGATCGATTTCGGATAGCGCTTTAACGATCCTTCCCGCGTCCTTTCTGAATATTGGTCCAAGCACCTTCATATCCGGTTTGATGCCAACTGCTTGATGCTCAAAATCAGGCGTGCCAGCGATCACGCGTACAGGTGTGTTCGCAGCACCAGCGATATCAGAACAATCGAAGATCGCACCGGTGTATATCTCGATATCTTTCAATTGTGCGTTCAATGCTATTCCGTGCTCTGATTTATATTTTCTGATCGCCCATGCGATGTTTTTGATTATTTCACCTTTCAGTTCGGAATCCGGATCGATCAGGAACTCGTCAGCGACCGGGTATGCGCTGGCATGTACACTACCAGACGCATGGAGATTGGAATACACCTCCTCGGAGAAGAACGGTGTGATCGGAGCTAACATGCGAGCGAGCGTGTCGATTATTGTGCGCAGCGTATATCTTGCTGAATTGCGCTCTGGCGATGGCTCGCCATACAGCCGGTACTTGGCGAGTTCGATGTAATGATCTGCAAGAAGATCCCATGCAAACGATCTGATCATCTTCAAGGTGAGATCGAACTGATACTCATCCATCGCGCTTGTGACATCGAGAATCAACCGGTTCAGTCTGCTCATAATCCATCTATCAACAACTGTGAGCGAATTTCTATTGATCTCTTCGAAATCTTTGATATGCGGCATGGAAAATCTGACGATGCTCCACAGTTTCTGGGTGAAACGGGATGCTGCAACGACATCCTTCCATCTGAACATGATATCCGATCCAGTGGATCCTCCGATCGCTGCCCACTGTCTGAACGCATCCGCACCGTATCGGTCGATCACTTTCTCTGGTGCGATGATGTTGTTCAGGGATTTGCTCATCTTGTGCCCATCCTCTCCGAATACCATCCCGTTGATCAGTATGGTATCCCATGGCTTCTTATCTGTCAGTGCATGCGTTCTGAGGATCGTGTAGAATGCCCACGTACGGATGATGTCATGTCCCTGTGGTCTGAGCTGCGTTGGTAGTTTCGGCTCCTTTCCTGATGTCCAGCCGGAGACAGCCATCGCTGAGATTGAGGAATCCATCCATGTGTCGAGCACATCCTCCTCTGGTATGAAGTTATTTGAGCCGCATTTACACGGCTCAGGTGGATTCGACTCAACCGGATCGATTGGCAACCATTCCACTTTTGCTGTAATCGTTGCTCCGCAATCCTTGCAGTACCAGATAGGAATCGGTGTTGCGAACAACCGCTGCCTGGATATGCACCAGTCCCATTCCATGCTGCGCGTCCAGTTCTGCAGCCGTATCTTCATGTGCGGCGGCACCCACTCAATCTGATCAGCGGTACGCAGAATCTCATCCTGATCAACCTCAACATACCACTGTTTCTCTGATAATATCTCGATCGGGGTACCGCAACGCCAGCATGCTCCAACACTCTGTTCCAGAGGTTCCTGTTCGTATAAGAATCCTTCTGATTTGAGATCGGATATGATCGCTTTCTTGCACTCATCGATACTCATTCCTCCATACTTCCCTGCAATTCCTGTCATCCTTCCATTGCGATCGATCGCCATACGAAGCGGAAGATCGTGCTCAATCCACCATCTGACATCCTGCTTATCGCCAAATGTGCAGATCATGACAACGCCAGTGCCAAACTCAGGATCGACCTCGCAGTCAGCGATCACAGGAACATCATAACCGAAGAGCGGTACGCTGACCATATCTCCGATATAACCGGTAAATCGCTCATCCTCTGGATGCACAGCAACCGCAACGCATGCTGCAAGCAACTCCGGTCTGGTGGTTGCGATCTCCATCTCTCCAAAGTGCAGATAATTGAGCACGGTTTCACGATCCTCGTATTCGACCTCTGCAAATGCGATCGCTGTTCCGCATCTCGGACACCAGTTCACAGGACCCTCGCGCTGATATATCCTTCCGTCAGCATACATTCGGATGAATGATTCCTGGGTCTTCACATAATACGAAGGATCCATTGTGGTGTACTCGCAGTTCCAGTCGATGGAAAATCCGAGTTTTCTCATGGTATTCTTCATTTTCAAGATGTTTTTTGCGGTTAATTCCTTGCACAGTTCCCTGAACTCGGATCTTGGAATCTGATGCCTGGTAATCCCGCAGGTCTCCTCGACCTTGACCTCGGTTGGTAAACCATGACAGTCCCACCCCTGTGGAAACATTACATTGTACCCACTCATTCTTTTGTATCTTGCCACAAAGTCGATATAACACCAGTTCAATGAATTTCCAATATGTAGATCGCCTGTAGGATAAGGAGGCGGCGTATCGATGATGTACTGTGGTTTATCAGATTCCCAGTCGAATCGATATATACGGGAATCGATATTCGATCGCCATTTCTGTTCTACTGCATCATGGTCATATTCCTTCGGAAGTGTGTTCTGCATGGTCATCTCCTGCATCCAGTTCATTAAAACGATGATTGATAAAACTTTCTCGGATTGCCGAGCGATCAATCGTCATGCACATCCATAACTATATATACGATCGATATCAATACTATTCGTGTAGCTGCTATTAAAAGCAGGCACAAAAAAGCATAGAATCTCATGAGGGGATGGAAATGCAGTCAGTAATAAAGAAAGCACTTGAACATACCGAAAGGGAAGAGTTGTATCGAAAGTCTGCTGAGAATGTGGACGTCGATGGTGATGTTGAACTTGTTGGAACGCCACGCATATTGATCGTTGGTTGCGGTGGCGCAGGCAATAACACTTCGACCAGGATGTATGACATCGGTATCGAGGATGTGGAGATCATTGCTGTCAATACCGATAAGCAGGATCTGGACGAAAGCAGGGCTGATAAGAAGATTCTTGTCGGTAAATCGATCACACGAGGTCTTGGTGCTGGTGGTGATCCTGATGTTGGTAGGCGCGCTGCAGAACTTGCACGCAGCACGCTCAGCAATGTTCTTGCAGAGGCTGATCTGGTCTTCATCACTGCTGGCATGGGCGGCGGCACTGGCACCGGGGTTGCGCCGGTTGTTGCTGAGATCGCAAGGGAGAATGGCGCAATCGTGGTTGGTATGGTGTCTACACCGTTCCACGTGGAGCGTGCCCGCATCATCAAAGCAGAGAAAGGACTTCAGGACTTGAGTGATGCTGCGCATACGGTGATCG
Source organism: Methanobacteriota archaeon (assembly GCA_034659235.1). Classification (GTDB taxonomy): domain Archaea; phylum Halobacteriota; class Methanosarcinia; order Methanosarcinales; family Methanogasteraceae; genus Methanogaster_B. The sequence goes on along the minus strand of JAYEGV010000168.1, from coordinate 3,793 downwards.
TGCTCGATAACAACCGTCTGCTCAATTACGTGCCAAATCTACCGATGAAACAGGCGTTTTCGGTCATGGATCAATTGATCTCCGAGACCGTCAAGGGCATATCAGAGACGATCACCAGACCATCGCTGATCAATCTCGATTATGCCGACATCAGGACGATTATGAACTGCGGCGGAGTTGCGGTGATGCTGTTTGGTGAGTCAAAGACGCGTGACAAATCAGACGACGTGGTTCGTGCAGCACTGAACCATCCGCTGCTGGATGTGGAGTACAGGGGTGCTACCGGGTGTCTCGTACACATCACAGGCGGTCCCGATCTCACCCTGAAGGAGGCAGAGGATATCGCCAGTTCGCTCACTTATGAACTCAGTCCGCATTCGAATGTGATCTGGGGTGCACGCATTCAGGAAGAGTATGAAGGTATGGTGCGTGTGATGGCGATTATGACAGGAGTCGAATCAGCCCAGATACTTGGTCAGAACACACTGCAGCGTGTGCCGGTTCGTTCGAAGAATCCCGGAATAAATCCGATAATGCCGATGCCAGAACAGGGCATGGTTCCGAGGTCGATCATCGATATCATTCGATGATCTTCTATTTTTTATTGACCTCGATCACTCAAGCACTGTCACGGTTCCGCGCACCGCACTCCCGTAGCCGGGACAGTAATATGTGTAGTTGCCAGACGCGTTAAAGGTGTATTTGAATCGATTACCATACGCAATCGTGCGGTTCTCCCAGAGTCCTTCCTCGCTTACCAGTTTGTAATCGATCTTCGGGCTTTCTTGATCGTTGATCCATTTTAGGGTATCCCCTACATGAATCGTTGGGTTGCGCGGGGTGAATGCGTATGTCTTGATCCATACGATCTGAGTTTTTGGCTCTCTTGCCACTGGCGTTACGGTCGGAGTCGGCGATACAGTCGGTTCTGGTGTTGGTATCACGGTCGCTGTTGGTGTTGGAGTCGGTTGCGGAGTCGGTGTTGGCGCAATCGTCTCCTTCTCATCAATGCACCCGGCAAACAGCACTGCGAAAAACAGTGCTGCAAGCATCACGAATTTCAATTTCATAATAATTACTTATCAGAATATCTGGTTGTAAAGTTGTTGGTATTACCTCGCCTCGTCTTATCCAGCATCATACCTGATCGGAAGATTGATATTCCCATGCCCAGATTATGTACCGGTGTTGATCATGAAAGAAGCTATGTTTTATGAGAAACTCGCGGATAATAAGGTTAAATGCCATCTGTGCAATCATTTCTGTACTATCGCTGAGAATAAGAGGGGGATTTGCTCTGTCAGAGAAAACAGAAACGGTACCCTGTATAGCCTCGTGTATGGTAAGATCGCAGCAAGCGGCGTTGATCCGATCGAGAAGAAGCCCCTGTTCAATTTCCTTCCTGGCACGGAATCGTTCTCGATAGCGACTGTCGGATGTAATTTCAGATGCCGCTGGTGTCAGAACTGGCATATCAGTCAATTAAAGCCAGGCGAGGATATATCAGGTCATGATATGACCCCTGAAGATGTGGTTGGGTTAGCGATTCAGCACGATTGCAGAACCATCGCGTATACATACACAGAACCAACCATCTTCATGGAGTTTGCGCTCGATGTGATGAAACTCGCGCACAAATCAGGAATCAAAAACGTCTTCGTCACAAACGGATACATAAGCGAGGAAGCGCTTCGAGAGATCGCTCCACATCTTGATGCTGGTAACGTCGATCTCAAAACATTCAGAGATGAAGCATACAGGACGATGTGTGGGGGCAGACTTGAGCCGGTCAAGAACACCATCAGGTTGTACAGGGAACTTGGCATCTGGCTTGAAGTGACCACTCTCGTGGTGCCGACTGTCAATGATAGTGAGGATGAACTGAGGGCGATAGCAGGATTCATCGCGGACGTTGGTGTGGAGATTCCATGGCATATCAGCCAGTTCTACCCCACGTACAAATTCCTTGATGCGCCCCCAACCCCGATTGAGACTCTTCATCGGGCAAGAGAAATCGGGATCGAGGAAGGGCTCAGATATGTGTATGAGGGAAATGTCCCTGGCATGGGAAATGAGAATACATACTGTTACCGATGCAAAGAACTTCTGATCAAACGGTATGGATTCAGTATCATCGAGAACCGGATTGAGGAAGGGAGATGTCCTGATTGCGGGGCAGAGATCGATGGGGTGTTCTGACACATAATGCATCCCGTCTTCAAACAACTCCACCCGGATATCCGAAAAGCACTGATCAAGCACAACTTCACTGAGCCGACCGAGCCGCAGATAAAGGCGATTCCGCCAGTACTTGAGAGAAAGAACATCCTCCTGATCGCACCAACCGGATCAGGAAAGACAGAATCGGTTGCGCTTCCTGTATTCCACCATATTCTGCATAAAAAGCAGAGAAACGGAATATCCGCATTGTATATCACGCCGCTTCGGGCGTTAAACCGGGATATGCTGTCCAGATTGAAATGGTGGGGCAGCGAACTCGGAATCAGTGTTGCGGTCAGGCACGGAGACACCACGCAGTACGAACGCCGCAAACAGGCATTAAAATCTCCTGATTTTCTGATAACAACACCGGAAACGCTCCAGAATCTCCTCATCGGATCAAGACTGCGTGAACATCTCAAGGGTGTCAGCATCGTTGTCGTGGACGAGGTGCACGAACTCGCTTTAAGCAAACGTGGCTCGCAGTTAGCGATTGCTCTGGAGCGGTTAATTGAGGTTTCAGGAGAATTTCAGAGGATCGGGCTGTCTGCAACCATCGGAACGCCAGAGGTTGTTGCATCATTCCTTGCAGGGACTGATCGGGATATTGTGATCGTTGATGCATCATCAGAGAGTCATGCAATCGAATGCAGGGTCATCTATCCGGAACCAACCTCGGAGGATCACACGGCTGCAAAGAATCTCTTCTGCGATCCATTGATCGCATCGCACTTGCGAACGATCTGGGAGATCGTAAAGAATAAAAAATCAACACTCATCTTTGTGAATACGAGAGAGGCGGCAGAGATTCTTGGATCAAGGTTCAGGATGCTCGATATTCCGATCGGTGTGCATCACGGCTCGCTCTCGGTGGATGCAAGGGTGCATGCAGAGAATGCGTTCAAGAAGGGAGAGATCAGGGGGCTGATCTGCACCTCATCGATGGAACTCGGGATCGATATCGGGGATGTGGATCATGTAATCCAGTACGGATCGCCAAGGCAGGTTTCAAGATTAATTCAACGGATCGGGCGTGCAGGACACAGGGTCGGCGAGGTGTCGTCAGGAACGATCATCGCGGTAAATACCGATGATATCATCGAAGGATGCGCGATCATCAAAGGAGCAGAGAATTATGAGATCGAGAGTATCAATCCATACGAAAAACCAGCAGACGTTCTTGCAAACCAGCTCTGCGGCATGGTTCTCGATTTCGGAGAGATCTCGTTTCCGCGCATTTCAACGATTGTCAGGCGTGCATACCCTTTCAAGGACATCAGCACAAAGGAACTGACCCGTGTTGTGGATGAAATCAACGAACACAGACTGATCTGGCATGATGAGACGATCAAACGCAGGGGCAAAGCCCTTCATTATTACTACCAGAATCTATCGATGATCCCTGATGAGAAGCGTTATGATGTCTATGATATCGTGAGCGGAAAGCACATAGGAGCGCTGGATGAGGTTTTCGTCGTCAGTTTTGCGAGACCCGGTGCCGTATTCATCGCAAAGGGAGAGATGTGGAGGATCATCGAAATCGAAGAAAGGATCAAGGTCGAGCCGGTTCGGG
>JAYEGV010000167.1:0-7924 GCA_034659235.1 Methanobacteriota archaeon | reverse complement strand
ATGCAGATAATTTTAAAAGTCGAATTGAAGTATGCTTCTTTGTGGGAGAAGTTTAAAAAATGTAGGAAATTTTCTAAAACGTGAGTTGTTACAAACAAGGATTGAAACTGATGGCTGGGTTTGGTGGGAATTCACAGGAGAAAGTCGCAGGGCGGCATCCACTAAAACAAGGATTGAAACAAAAAGAAAAAGCATTGTTAGTTTCATCTGTTCGATGTCGCAGGGCGGCATCCACTAAAACAAGGATTGAAACGAATTATCGATCCATTTGACTTATTGATCGCACAGAGTCGCAGGGCGGCATCCACTAAAACAATATAGTAAAAAGTAAAGCAAAAAGTTAAAGCTTTTCTTTGTTAAGCGTAAAGGTGAAGAAGACCTATGAATTCCACAGATAATGTGAATGAGTTGGCAAACGAATTGGTAGAATTAATGAAGGTCAGCGTTAAGGAGAATATCGCTGAAGCCGTTCTGTTATCAGGCGGATTGGACTCTTCAGTAATCGCTTGTTTAGCAAGTAAATACTCTAAACCCACCGCTATCGTAGTTGCGTTAGAAGAGGGCACAGATATCCATTACTCAAGGTTAGTAGCTGACACATTGGGATTGAAGCTCAAAGTAAAGATATTCGATACTGAAGACGCGATAAAATCAATCCCAGAAGTGGTAAAGGCTCTTAATACCTATAATCCTATGCTAATCAGGTTTGGAGTAGCCATGTATGCTGTTCTGTCCTACGCCAAGGAGCTGGACTTCTCAGCAGTTATGACCGGAGATGGAGGGGATGAACTCTTTTTCGGTTATAGCCATCTATTCACACGCGAGCAAAAGGAAATTGAAAAGAAGATGGGAGAAAAGATCAGAAGGATTAAAGAGAAAGAACCTCTTGTATCCGAAATATTGAGTGATCTTCTCAGCATAGATGTTAAACAACCCTTTCTGGATCCAAGAGTTATTGATTTTGCATCGAAAATACCTTTTCACCTTAAGGTTCATAAAACAAATGGTGAGGGTGAAGTCATAGGGAAGTGGATCCTGCGGAAAGCTTTCGAGAATCTTCTGCCAGGCGAAATTATCTGGAGAAGAAAGGAAGCTACAGATATATCACGTGGGACAGACAAATTATCCCGGATTGTTTCTTCAAGAATGCCAGATGAAGAATTTAAACAAATATCAAAAGAGGTAAGAGTAGCCAGCCGTGAGGAGGCTTATTATTATAAAATGATGCGATAATGTCATGGTCATTAATCAGGAACCATTACTTTTAATTAGACGTCTACCGATCGAAAAAAAGACGAAAACATGTATTCCGATCAGCACCAGTTGATGGGGCTTGATCGGAATCGGAGACTGCCACTCTCCGATCATACATGCGACTGTCAGCAGCACCAGCAAAAAAAGAATAAACGATGCTGCGAAGAACATTATTGCGATCTGACGCGATCGCCTGCGCACGAGTGCCCTGAGCGACCCAATGATTTTGTATATCTTCTTCACAACCTTACTCATGTATTTGCTCCATGTTGTAGTATGCAGCCACATATATGAAAACGATTACTCTCTGGTAAATACAATATTGTTCACCTCATGCGGAGCAATGTGGCACTGGCTGCAGTCAGGGTAATCCTCATGCACATTATATATATTTTTATGTGGTAATCCATGGCAGGACTCGCATGTGGGCAGATACCGGTGCTCCGGATGGCAGTAAACACAACCCAGATCATTGTGCTTTGTATTGCTTCCGCGTAGTTCGGCATCGATCTCTCTGTGGCATGCCGCACAGTCCTCTCGCGGGGTGTCTACAGAGAATTTTATAGCCATAGGATTGTGTGCAGGATGGCATCCGATACAATCGTCATAAGTCATATCCTGTGTGTGCGGGGTATGACAATCCATGCATTCGGGAATCTGTTTGTGGGTTGTGTGACAGTATGCACAGTTCAGACTGCTGTGCTTTGTGTTACCTTGCACAAGTTCCGTGTTTGTCCTCTCATGACATACAGCACACTGCTCATTTGGTATGGTTGCAGGATATTCAACCTCCTGTGGTACATGTGCAGGATGACAGTTCAGGCAATCTTCATACCTCAATTCTGTACTGTGTGGGGCATGACAGTTGGTACAGGTCTCAATCTGTCCGTGAACCTTGTGGCAGTAAACACACTTCAGATCAGCATGTCTGCCATGATGGGTTGAGAACTCTTCAAATTGTTGTGGGTGACAATAAGAACAGAACTGTCCGAGACGTGGGCTTGAGATATTACTCATAGGATTATGTGCATCATGGCACTCGGTGCAGTTTCGGAGTTGTGTGCCGTGAACCGGTTCATGGCAATCGGTGCATTTGGGCTTGATGATCCGCTCGGTGTGGCAGACAGTGCACTTCATATCGTGCTTGTTTTCCTTGTATTCCGATGACATTGAACCGACTGCTTCGATGTGATGTTGTTCCTCATCCGAAGCATTCACTTCCTGAAAATCCGGAGCCGTTTGGATGGTTGAAGCGTTGGGTTCTTCTACAGGGGCAAGACACCCGGACACGAGAATAAGCAACAACACGATACCGATCCCGAACAATGTGCTCTTCGTTGAAATCATTGTAGTACCTCGACTGATTCAGCGCTTTAAAGAACCCCTCTTTCTCCGGAGTGTAAGCAGTAACCATGCTCCGATAGGTCCGATGATGATGACTGTTGCAGCGTTCATCATTGGCAAACCGCGGTCATGCTTTGGCTTAACTGCCATCGCAGGTTCCGGAAATCTTATTGTGAATACAGCTCTGTTCATTGGACCCCATTCGCCACGTTCCACTGCATGGATGTATACTGCGTGCTCGCCCGGCTCAAGTCCGGTGGTGTTGATTGTAAATTCAAACTCTTCTGTCTGCTCGTCGAATGCGCCATCGATCGGCACGACTGCCGTACCTGTTCCGAACGGACCCTCTTCGCCGATGAAATATTCCATCGCCTCGACTTTCATGTTCCAGCCCGACATGGCAGTAGCACTCACATTCACCAGCTGCCCGGACCTGATCACCTCTGGTATCATATTTATCCCTGTGATGCAGGGCTTGTTTGGTTTGAAAACACCGATGACATGCAGTCCTGGATAATCTGCTGCATGGCACCGATTACAGTCTTCAGCCTGACCGTGTGCCTCATCGCTCAGGTCTGTTGCACCATAGAGAATCTCGTTCACATGACAGTCCACGCACTCCTTCGGCTTCTTGTCCGGGTGGACATCCGGTTCTGTTCCGATTCCATGACATGCCCAGCATGCCTTATCGATCGGATCTGATAGTATGGCGTCGCTGGACGCATTTTCATTGAGTCTGGTATGTGCTCCGAGTTGGGATGAGATCGCATCCACGCGTTTGATATCCATGCCACTGTCGAGATCATGGCAGTTGACACAGTCAGCAAAGTTTGTAGCTCTTCCATTGTGGAGCGGAGCCGTATGGAGTGTGAACGGTTCTCTTCCTCCGAAATCCTCCCCAACTCTGATCCAGCTGAGATTGTAGCCATCTAATCTGAAACCGGTGTCTTCTTCCATATCTTCGATATCCACTACTGATATATCGGGCGATATCAGCCGTACATCTCTGAGCACCATCAGATCAGTGTCTTCTGATCTGAACACGCTGGACAGGTTCGCGCTGAATATGCGCAAATCGTGAAACGTATGCGAATCGTTGATCGCATGGAACTCGTCATCATAATAGACGTTGGTTGCATGGAAATCATCTTCGTAGTAGAACATCTCACCTGCATGCACTACATCCACATCGTCCTCTACAGCAACGCCATCTCTTGCAAGTTCGATTCTGGCAAGATCTCCATCTATATCGATCTGTGTTGCCGTAAGAGTGAATCCGTCTCCGAGATCCCATTCTTCGCCAGCCCGTAGTGTCTTTGACATGTTATCGTAATAGTCAAAGTCGACAAGCATCTTTGTGTAATATGTCAGATCGCTCCTTCGGTCTACAAGAGTATATCGATTGTTTCTGCCATATCCTTCCATATGGCAGGCATAGCACGCAGAATTAGTGGTCTCCTTGTGGATTCGTTTGATCGTCTGCCCCTCAAATATCGCAACCACGCCGCCCTCAGATCTCATGATGCCGGTCAGATTCAAACGAACGTCGGTCTGGTTGAACGTTTTGCCATCCTCATCCGTAATTTCTCTTTCGTAGTCATAAGGAGCATTCTTATGTACTATTTGATCCTCAAGCAGTTCTTTGTCCCTGCTCAGCTGGATATGTGCATTGTCTCCCTCCAGATCGACTGAAATGAGTTTGAGTATGTAGCCGTTCCTGAGTTCCCACAGATCACCTGCAAACATGGTCTTACTGTACTCATCACCCTCATCTTCGATCATATCTGTCTCCTGCTCCATCGGATCGATTGCATCGCCCCACTCCTCTGAGATATCGTCACCCCAATCTCCTGAGATCCCTTCACCCCAATCCTCTTTGTAATGCCCCTCGTGGCAGTAGACGCAATCAGTCATGGTGAAATTCGGATACGCCATCAGTTTATATGTCGATCCATAGTGAGATGCCAGTGAGACATCAGAAGGGATGGTGGTATCCCGATTTTCCATGACGCTGTTTATGTGGCACCTATCGCAACTACCCACTGTGCTAATGTTCGCTGTGGGGAGAACGTCGCCTGAGTTATCGAGTTCGTCAGCGTACATGAAGTGTTCGTAGACCATCGGTTCGTTGAAGATGGATTGGTTTATGATATGGCAATCCCTTGCACTGCAGTTCCTGGGATTCTTGTAGTTCTCAGGATGGCCTGATGATGGTTGGTCTGCCTCGGACCCGTTACCATCGCCGTGACATGCCCAGCAGCGTACGTTATTTGGATCCAGTTCGGTTTCTGCACCCCTGTTCAGGTCATAGTGGATGGCGTCGGACTTGTTCATAGCCTGCACGTCAATCTGGAGATGGAAATGTTCGGGTATAGCTCCATTGAGATCGTGGCAGCTGACACAGTCCTTGCCGCCGTCCTCGGCGAGATTCAGAGTGCTACCGGGCTTCGTTGCACTGATCAGGTTTCCGGATTCATCCTTCAGGACGTCGTAGCCGAGTGCCTCGAAGTCGAGTTTGTGATCTTTGTGGCAGTCGCTGCACGCCAACGCGTCCTCCTTCGGCGATACTCCGTGGAAAATTCCCATGTACCGTTTGGTGTCAACGTACCTGACCGGGTCGTATGTTTTGCCTGTCGCGTCAAAGAGTGCCTGGATCATGTCATCAGTCGTCTGGACGGTCATAATATTGAACGGCAGCATGTATGTACCATCCCATGGCTGTCTACCCAGGTGCAGTCTTGCCGCGTATATCCTGGATGCGGGATCGTTGATATCGCCAACAGGCTTCGCCATTACCACAACCCCATCATCAAGCACAGCCGGGTCTGCGAGATCCATGATCTCAGACTTTCTGTTCCACCAGACCCGGATCGGTGCAGGATTGCTCTCGCGCACGATATATTCGTTGTACTTCCCATCTGCACCGAGATTTCGATTCTCCCAGTCACGAGAGACCTCAGCACTCTGCACCTTGCCATACGATGTGATGTGGCAGGCTGTGCAGTAGAGTCTGTCTGTGTGATAGTTGTACATCGGGCCCTCCGGATGCGGCTCACTTCCATGACAGTTCTCATCGTCACATGAGACGATAGTATCGGTGTCATCGATACGCAGATCCATACCTCTTCCGGCTACGTGGTGATCCTCGAATGTGTGGCAGTCCTGACATGTCATGTCCGCGCTCGCATGGACGTCGAGATCCCTTGAGACGTCGGCTGCGCCCATCGCAAGTTCGAGATCGCCCCGCTTGTTGTTGTCTCCACCGCCTGCCGTCGCATGGCAGCGCAGACACATCTCACGCGTGGGCAATGTGACGCTTTGTGCTGCTGCCGTTGCATCAATCGAGGGATCCGGTCCTGTCGCGGTCTTCTCATAGTTTGATGCGTGGCAGATCAGGCAGTCGATCTTCTCGACCGAGAAATCATCCTTAGGTAAGCCATATCCCGCGTGGCACTTGCCGCAGAGGGCTTCATTCGATTTTGTGCTAACGTAGAAATCGTTTACACCCGCGAGTTTGCCTGTCTCTGTACCCTCCTTTCCTACGACGTATGTCGCCGTACCCATCCACGTGTTGTGGATCGAGGTTGCGAAATCCTCGCCAATCTGCGAGTGGCACATCAGACAGGTTTCTGCACCCTTGTATTCAGAGATGAAGCTGGCATGCGATATCCCTTCAAGATTGGCGAGATTCAGAGTGCTACCGGGCTTCGTTGCACTGATCAGGTTTCCGGATTCATCCTTCAGGACGTCGTAGCCGAGTGCCTCGAAGTCGAGTTTGTGATCTTTGTGGCAGTCGCTGCACGCCAACGCGTCCTCCTTCGGCGATACTCCGTGGAAAATTCCCATGTACCGTTTGGTGTCAACGTACCTGACCGGGTCGTATGTTTTGCCTGTCGCGTCAAAGAGTGCCTGGATCATGTCATCAGTCGTCTGGACGGTCATAATATTGAACGGCAGCATGTATGTACCATCCCATGGCTGTCTACCCAGGTGCAGTCTTGCCGCGTATATCCTGGATGCGGGATCGTTGATATCGCCAACAGGCTTCGCCATTACCACAACCCCATCATCAAGCACAGCCGGGTCTGCGAGATCCATGATCTCAGACTTTCTGTTCCACCAGACCCGGATCGGTGCAGGATTGCTCTCGCGCACGATATATTCGTTGTACTTCCCATCTGCACCGAGATTTCGATTCTCCCAGTCACGAGAGACCTCAGCACTCTGCACCTTGCCATACGATGTGATGTGGCAGGCTGTGCAGTAGAGTCTGTCTGTGTGATAGTTGTACATCGGGCCCTCCGGATGCGGCTCACTTCCATGACAGTTCTCATCGTCACATGAGACGATAGTATCGGTGTCATCGATACGCAGATCCATACCTCTTCCGGCTACGTGGTGATCCTCGAATGTGTGGCAGTCCTGACATGTCATGTCCGCGCTCGCATGGACGTCGAGATCCCTTGAGACGTCGGCTGCGCCCATCGCAAGTTCGAGATCGCCCCGCTTGTTGTTGTCTCCACCGCCTGCCGTCGCATGGCAGCGCAGACACATCTCACGCGTGGGCAATGTGACGCTTTGTGCTGCTGCCGTTGCATCAATCGAGGGATCCGGTCCTGTCGCGGTCTTCTCATAGTTTGATGCGTGGCAGATCAGGCAGTCGATCTTCTCGACCGAGAAATCATCCTTAGGTAAGCCATATCCCGCGTGGCACTTGCCGCAGAGGGCTTCATTCGATTTTGTGCTAACGTAGAAATCGTTTACACCCGCGAGTTTGCCTGTCTCTGTACCCTCCTTTCCTACGACGTATGTCGCCGTACCCATCCACGTGTTGTGGATCGAGGTTGCGAAATCCTCGCCAATCTGCGAGTGGCACATCAGACAGGTTTCTGCACCCTTGTATTCAGAGAGCAGGTATTTATGGTTCATACCGGTGGCACGAACCCTTCCGGATACGTTATTCGGCAGCGGGTCAGATCCGCAGTAGTGTGCAGTTATCGCATTCTTCTTGTACGTCATATTCGAGCCATACGGCGTGAGATTGCTGGATTTGTTTTTTATGACATAGTAATTCAGGTCAGTGGTGTTGTTGTTGGAATACCCAATTTGGGTATCCGCAACTGCATCAAGTCCACCACCCGCACCTGCTGTACAGCCCGAAATCAAACAAATCAAAAAAAATAGAGTTAGTGTTATTATAATACCGCGCTTGCGATTTGGATGATATGACGAACTCACGACTTTCCGAAGTGTTGGCGTGTCCATGACCATTTACTCCTATTAACAATGCAAATTTTAATTTGAAGTTTATAATGTTTTCCTTCTT
>JAYEGV010000166.1:0-8133 GCA_034659235.1 Methanobacteriota archaeon | reverse complement strand
AAAAACAGATCAACTTCTCAAAGGTGAGTTGTTACGCGAATTGTAGAGAGAGCCGAAAAACATGTACCCCACAAACTATTTATTGACCGACACCCGATAATGCACAGGGTGAGAGTTTGAGAGTGCTGGTGGTGGATGATTCGATATTCATGCGAAAGATCGTGTCAGATGTGCTGAATTCCGATCCGGAGATCGAGGTCTGCGATACTGCAAGGAATGGAATCGAGGCTATCGAGAAGATAAAGGAATTGAAGCCAGATGCGGTCACGATGGATATCGAGATGCCGCGTATGGATGGGCTTACCGCACTGGGACACATCATGCGTGAATGCCCTGTGCCGATAATCATGCTCAGCACACTGACGCAGAGGGGTGCGGATGCCACGTTAAAGGCACTCGATCTTGGAGCAGTGGATTATGTACCGAAACCATCTGGTGCGATCTCACTCGATGTGAGAAAGGTCAGTGGCGAACTGGTCGAGAAGGTAAAAGCAGCAGCGCATGCGAGACTCAGAAAATATACGCAACGAAAACGAGTGCCGCTGAGATATACACCCAGAGCGGAAATAAGGGTTATTGCGATCGGGACATCCACAGGAGGTCCCTCCGCATTAGCAGAGATCATCCCTCGCTTTCCAGCAGACACGCCTCCGATGCTGATCGTGCAGCACATGCCTGCTGGTTTTACAGCGACGTTTGCAGAGAGGCTGGATACCGAATCCGAGATCACGGTCAGGGAGGCAAAGGAGGGAGATAAAATCCAGCAGGGGGTTGCGCTCCTCGCTCCAGGTGATTATCATATAACTGCTGGCAGTGATGGCAGGGTGCACCTGAACAAGAAGCCAAAGATTCATGGGGTCAGACCTGCTGTCGATCCGATGATGCTCTCTGCTGCCGATGTCTATAAATCGAATGTGATCGGAGTTATCATGACAGGGATGGGAAGAGACGGCAGCGAGGGGGTCGTGGCGATCAAGAAGAACGGAGGATTTGCCATCGCACAGGATGAGGATTCCTGCGTGGTGTATGGCATGCCGCAGGAAGCGTACAAAACCGGGTGTGTGGATAGAGTGGTGCCATTATCCCGGATACCTATCGAGGTACTGCGAAAATGTTAATATGATCTGGTTGGAAATGTTTGTTGGGGTACTGATAATGGATATGTCCGAATACAGGGGAGAGTTTGTAAACGAGGCAAGAGAGCATCTGCAGATATTAAATCAATCGCTTCTTGATTTAGAGCATGACAAATCCAATATGGATCTTTTAAATAATATCTTTCGGGCAGCACATACCCTGAAAGGCTCATCCGCAACGATGGGCTACACGGATGTGAACACCCTGACGCACCGGATGGAGAACGTGCTCGATGCAATCCGCAATGGTGAGATCGGGGCAACATCAGAAGGGCTGGATACGCTGTTCGGTTGCTTTGATGTGCTTGAGATCATGATCGATGCGATCGACACCGATGAGAAGAGCGATGTCGATGTCTCCGAACTCGTGATCCATCTGGATGGTCTGCTGACCGGAAGTGAAGAGAAGAGCGATCCGGAGGAGTCTCGAAAACCACCGGCAGATGACCGGATCACTGTGTTCAGTGAGGAAGAGAAGGAGACGGCAGGCGAAGCGATAGATCGTGGTCTTCCGGCATTCAAACTGAAGATCAGACTTGAAGAGACCTGTGCTCTGAAATCGGTTCGTGCTGTGATGATAATAAAAACCATCGGTGAGCGGGCAGAGATCCTTTCAACCACACCAGATGCTGAGAAGATCGAGGATGGTGAGTTTGATAGCGGATTCGATGTGATCATCGGCACGAAAGAGGATGGCGATGCGATCAAGAAATCGATCGAACAGATCAATGAGGTTGCGCAGGTGGATGTACTGCCACTGGAATCAGAGAAGAAGATCGATGAATCAAAACCTGATGAGCCTGAAAAATCCGGCACACAAGCAAAGAAGCCAGAAGTCGTTCGAAGTGTGCAGAGCGTGCGCGTCAATATAGAAAAACTGGATTCGTTCGTGAACATGGTCGGGGAACTTGTTATCAACAAGATCAGGCTTCTGCAGATTCAATCGACACACCAGATCAAGGAACTGGATGAAACCGTATCCAACATCGACAGACTGACCAATGATCTGCGTGATGAGGTCATGCAGATGCGGATGGTAGCTGTTGATCAGATATTCAATCGATTTCCGAGAATGGTGCGTGATCTGGCAAAGAAAAAGAATAAGGATATTGAACTGATCATCGAAGGAAAGGAGATCGAACTCGATCGAACGGTGCTGGATGAGGTAGGTGAACCACTGGTACATCTGCTCAGAAACTGCGTTGATCATGGTATCGAACCTCCGGAGGTGAGGGAGGAAGCAGGGAAGTCAGGAACAGGAGTAATCAAGCTGATCGCGCGCAGAGAGAAGAATCATGTGGAGATCGAGGTTGCCGATGATGGGGCAGGCATCGATCCCGAGAAGCTGCGTGTGAAATCTGTTGAAAAAGGGATCATGAAGAGGGAGGAAGCGGATGCGTTGAGCGATGATAGCGCACTCTCACTGATCTTTGCACCTGGTTTTTCCACAGCAGAAGCGATCACCGACGTTTCTGGCAGGGGTGTTGGCATGGATGTGGTGAAGACCAGCATCGAAGCACTCGGTGGCAGTGTGAACCTCAGATCAGAGATCGGCGTCGGTACCACTGTAACACTGCAACTCCCGCTCACGATGGCGATCATACAGGCACTGCTCGTGGAGGTCGCTGATAGTGTGTATGCTGTCCCGATCAGCAGCGTTCTTGAAACGGTTGCCGTCCCGGTCAACAGCATCAGAACGATGGGGCAGCAGAACCTCACGACACTGCGAGGGAATGTGCTGCCGCTCGTATGGGTACACGACATCTTTGGAATTCATGCTGAAAACGGGCACGAAGAGGTTACAGCTGTGGTGGTCGATCATGGAGGGCAGCATGTCGGACTCGTGGTGGATTCGCTGATCGGGCAGCAGGAGATAGCGATCAAGTCCCTCGATGGGATGCTGGCAGGAATCAAAGGATTTGCTGGCGCTACCATCCTCGGTGATGGCAGGGTGATCATGATACTGGATGTTGCCTCGCTGGTGTGATGGATGTCAGAGATCATCAAGGTTGGAATGGCGGATTTAAAGGTATCTCACAACCCTGCGGTGCTGGTCACCATAGGGCTCGGGTCATGCGTGGGTATCGCGTTGTATGATTCAGGAGCGAAGGTCGGAGGGCTTGCACATATCATGCTTCCTGACAGCAAACGTGCCAGTAACGGCGACATTAATCCAATGAAATATGCCGATACAGGTATTGAACTGACCATAAAAAAGATGATCGAATTAAATGCCGTGAAAAAACGCATGACAGCCAAGATTGCAGGCGGAGCACACATGTTTGCATGTGCAAAGGAGAGCAGTTCTTTCTTGAAGATCGGCGATAACAATGTCGCTGCTGTAAAAGAGAAACTGTCGCAGGAAAGGATCAAACTACTCGCAGAGGACACAGGGAACAATTATGGCAGAACCGTGGAACTGCATACCATCGATGGAAAATACGTCATAAAAACGATTGCAAAGGGGTCAAAGGTGCTTTGAATGGATGATTTTGAGAAATTGAAGAAGAAGATATCAGAGGACCGGAACTTCAGTTGCAATCAGTACAAGGATCCGTATCTGAAACGAAGATTCGCTATCAGGATGCGTGCCACTGATGCAAAATCGTACCGGGAGTATGTGAAAGTGCTTGACAGCGATGAGGATGAATATCCCACGTTACTGGATGCGCTTACCGTCAATGTCACGGAGTTCTTCAGAGATAACAGCGTGTTCGATGAGATTGGACGCGTTTTAAGATCGCTGGTCGATAAAAAACGGAAGGATAACCGAAATACCCTGCGTATATGGAGTGCGGGCTGTTCCAGTGGTGCTGAGGCATACTCGGTAGCGATACTGCTCCATCAGGTTCTCGGATCACAGATCAATGATTTTAGAATCACAATCTATGCAACAGACATCGATGATGCCTCTCTTGCGAAAGGCAGGCAAGGAATATACGATTCCAATATTCTGAAAGATATTAAGAGAACATATTTGACAAAATATTTTAATAAGGTTGATGGTGGGTATCAGGTGATCGAACCCCTCCGAAAGATCGTGACATTCAAGAGACATGATCTGATCAATGAGCGGGCACTTCCGATGATGGATATGATACTGTGCAGGAATGCTGTGATATACTTCTCAAGAGACCTGCAGGGAAAATTATTTATTAATTTCTATCGTTCATTGAATGATGGTGGTTATTTCGTCATGGGGAAGACCGAGACCCTGATCGGTGAGGTGAAAGATAAATTCATACCAATAAATAATAAAGAGCGCATATATAAGAGGTAATATGGGAAACGATACGGGGCAGGAAAAGGTGGTCACATGGCTGGATGGGAAGATCCTATTCGTGGACATCTATGCCACACAACCTAACTGGATGCAGTGCCGGGTTGTGCTCACTTATGGCGGTATCTGGTTGATGTACGGTACAGAAAAAAAAGGCATTCCGCTCACATCGATCGGCAGTTTTGGAAGGGAAATTCCAAAGAAACAACTCGGCAATGTTTCGGATTATGTATCGGTGACGTATGTCAGCGAAGGCAAGGAAACAACGATTGCAATCACAGGAATCTCTTCACAACTGAAAAAACTGAAGAAATACCTGATGTTCCTGAAACTTCATCAAAAACCAGTTTACATACTTCATCCGGCAAAGATCGGAGGCGTGATCCAGGATAATATTCAGTGGGATCAGGGAATTCTCAATGTATCATGGACGCCTGGTGGTGCAGCAGATAAACTGGTCATCCAGCGCAGATCAGGAAACGTTGAGATCCCATTGAACAACATCGAACTGGTACAGACCGAGAACCAGAACATCGGTGGAAAATCACAGAATATTATAAATATAAAATACTCTTATGAAAATAATGCTTATAACACCTTCATACTTGCTGAAATTCAGAATTTACTCGTAGAATATATAAATGACCACCTGCAGGAGCAGGGTGTGATATCCAGGCACACAAGCGATACCATAAGCGGACCCTCTACCGGAGCCGGTTTGGATGAGACTGATGAAGAGATACTGGTCGCGATCTACTCTGGCGTATCCTCGCTAGAGGTACCTTCCTTCATGGAGGGCGTGGATGTGGATCAGGTCGAGAGCATCTATGACAAACTGATCTCTTACGGACTCGTGGAACTGGTTCGCTTGCGCAAGGATGTCCAACTCACACCGAAAGGTAGAAATATTGTGAACAAGAAAATGCAAACATGAGGAGGGTTTAATATCGCAAACATACTACTGGTGGATGATTCGAAGTTCATGCGCGCACTCTTAAAGAAAGTGCTCGCGAGCTCGCATACCATCGCGGGAGAAGCCGAGCATGGAGTGGAGGCGGTTGAGATGTACGATCAGATATCTCCGGATATTGTGCTGATGGATATCGTGATGCCGCACATGGATGGGATACTTGCGACCAGCAACATCATGAAGAAGCATCCTGATGCAAAGATCATCATGTGTACATCGGTTGGACAGGATGAGAAGGTGAAGGCAGCGATCAAGGCTGGCGCCAGAGGGTACATCACCAAGCCATTCCAGGGACCGAGTGTTCTTGCGGAAGTCGAGAGTTTGCTGGGGCAGTGATCATGATCGGAATGGAAACGCTTAAAGGGCTGAAGAAACTCGGAGACCAGAGCGCGGAGATGGCGGTCCGGTCGCTTGCCGAGATGACCGGCATGCAGGTACTGATGGAAGTTTCTGCTGTCAATCTGACAGAGATCGAACAGATCCCAGCAGTCATCGGTATAACCGAGGATGCGATGGTCGGGTTGTATGTGCGGTTTTCAGGTGAACTCCCGGGATCGGTTTTGACACTGCTCTCGATCCCATCTGCCCAGAGACTCGCTGATATCATGCTTGCGGGCATGGAAGACGAGGCTGATGGCGATTCCGTACTTTCCGAGATGCAGCAGTCAGCAGTCGAGGAGATCGGGAACATCATCACATCCTCGTTCATCGATGTATGGGCAAATGCATTCAGCATGGGACTGAATCAGAGTCCACCCGCGTTTGTATGTGATTATGTCATCTCGATCATCGATGCAGTGCTGGCAAAAGCATCCGAGAAGGGGGATTTTGCTGTGGTCTTCAACAGCGCGATTTATATCACCGATCAGGACATCGACTGTCACGTTCTGGTACTCCCCGATCCTGATAGGATGCAGATGATGTTTGATAACTTGGTGTAACTATGGTCGAACTCGATGTCCTCGAATCGATAAAGGAAATGGGCGACAGGAGCGCGAGCCTGGTGATGGAGTCGCTTTCCGAGATGCTCGGGATGGAGGTTGTGATGGATGTTTCGGCTGTCAACGTGGAAGCGATCGAGAGAATTCCTTCAGCCATTGGGATGTCTGATGAACATATCGTTGGGGCTTATGTAGGATTTTCTGGCGAGGTCTCTGGCTCGGTGTTGACAGTTCTACCGATCAAGAGCGCACGCAAACTGGCAGACATCCTGCTCGCAGGTATGGATGATGAGGAACCCTTGGAATATCTGACCGAGATGCAGGAGTCTGCGATACTGGAGGTGGGTAATATCCTGACATCACCGTTCATCGATGTCTGGGCTGATACAGTCTCCATCGAACTTACCCAGAGTCCGCCCTCGATTGCATGCGACCTGCTGCACTCTGTGATCGATCGTTCGATGGATGGATACTCCAAAACCAATCTTGCAATCGCATTCAACAGCGCGCTGCATGTTGTGGACCAGAACATCGACTGCAACATTCTGATGTTACCGGATCCGGATAAGATAAAGACGCTCTTCAATCGTCTGTAGAATTTGCATCCCCGTGGATAAAGAACCGATCACCAACCATCAGTCTGATGTATTCTTCCTTCTTACCCTTCAGCACCCGAATCTTATCTGTAGTTAAAACTGCATGATTGATGAATAGCCCTTCAAATCTGCTGATCACACCCTCATCATGTGCTTCCTTATTGATCAGCGCGATGACATTGAATTGTTTGTGCGAAAATACCTCAACAGACTTTGAAATAACATCGTACGCTTTATCAATTCCCTCTTCAGAAATCAGATGGCTCACAGGCTCGAATATGACCCAGACTCCCTCATGCAGTTGATCGAAGAGGTCAGAAAACCGTTCGATGTGTTGTAGTGGAAGGGTGACCACGCCATCGCTCTCCGAAATTTCACTGGCAGTGGATGAAATCTCTATGAATTTCATCGCACCGATATCGATCAAATCATGCAATTTATTCCTGTACTCGGATATTCTTGGCTCGTTTGAAATTAGTACCGCATTTCTACATTCACCAAAGATTCGGAGCGTGATCTCGATCACCGCGTCCTCATATCTGCTTTCCGGTGTGTATTCAACCAGAGTAGATTTACCAAGAAGATTGCTCACCTCATCAGCCGTTGGGATGGACCACACCATCCCTTCCACAAGAAACTCGCCGATCTGCTCTCTCGGAACGATTCTGAACGCTCTGTACACTAAAAAGCCAGCGCCTGCGAATGTTCCTGTGTAAACAACGCTCCAGAATGCAAGAAACATGAGTATCGCATCCATCGCATCTTCGATCCCGGAATATTGAATTGCAATTGCAGGGAATACCGAGGTTGTGATCAGGAACACAGCGGTAAGCGCGAGCAATAACCATGCAACCGAGCCTTTCTGGGTCTGCTGGTACACCCTGACCCACATGAACATAGCGATCAGTCCGGCGATGAGCGAGATTGTGCTAAAGATGATGAACAGTGAATACATCGAACCACTCCAAACATATCAATAGTGTGATGCCAGATAAATCTTTGTATCAAGACAGTATCTCCGAAAGAAACTGATCATATATTTGGTAGGTTCACCTAATTATCCCAAACCACCCATTATGTAATCCTCTCCTGAAATATGTCAGCCACGGGGCGAACGTATAGACAACAGGGCGCTATTACGTTGTTAGGCCACTGAAACGCCAGGGATTTTAGTGGCAGTATGTCCACCTCAAAGCATTTTTCTTCTCAA
>JAYEGV010000165.1:0-8223 GCA_034659235.1 Methanobacteriota archaeon | reverse complement strand
GAAATGGGAGTATACGATGAGAAGCGAAAGGAATACGATAAAGAAGAATTTGAGTTGCTTCTTTCGAACATACCGGCAGGTGTGATCATCGAAAACGAGAGTTGTGAGATTGAGTATATGAACGAGTTCATAACCAGGATATTCGGTAATCGGGTTGGCAAAAAGTGCTATGAAATGTTTGCCGAGCGGAATAATCCCTGCAATCCATGCCCCGTCGATACGATCGTCAATAAAGGTATGGATATCTTCAGATACACAACCGCTGGCAGGGATGGGGGTTTCTATGAGATCGTAGCATCACCGCTTCATCATCCGGATGGCAGTTTATCGGTTATAGAGATTGTGAGGGACATAACCGAGCAGCAAAAACTCGATCAGATGAAAACCGATTTTATTCATGTGGTTGCACACGAAATGCGCACACCGCTTGCAGCAGTCATCGGATTCAATGATCTGCTCTCATTTCAGTCAACAAATCTTACAGATAAACAAAAGTATTATATTGAAAGTATAAAAATTAATTCCTATAAACTTAAGCAATTGATCGATGACCTGCTCGATCTCTCATATCTTGATGCTGGTATGTTGAAACTCGAATACAATTCGGTGCATTTACATGAGATCGCGAGTGAGGTTCTTGCAAGGCGCCAATCACTGATCGCTGAAAAGAATCATGAGATCGATATAAATGTCTCATCGTCCCTGATCGTCGAATGTGATCGGCAGAGGATCACACGCGTTATGGATAATATCATATTCAATGCGATTTATTATACTGATATCAACGGAAAGATCAGGATCACTGCCGCCGATCACGGTGATGATATCCTTGTATCGGTCAGTGATAGCGGCATCGGCATCTCAGAAACGGATCTGTCAAGAATCTTTAACCGGTTCTACATGGTGGATTCCTCGCTTACGAGGCACTGCGATCGGATTGGAGTCGGACTCACCATGGCAAAGGGATACATAGAACTGCATGGCGGCGAGATGTGGGCTACCAGTGAGATAGGAATGGGAAGTACATTTTATTTTACATTGCCAAAATATAAAATAGATAATAATAAACATAATGATAACGGGAGAAATTCTTGCATGCAGTAGTGGACTATTCTCGCGTATCCAGGTCGATCACCCTTAAGTACCAACAAAATAATATATTATAGAAATTGCATGACCACATCGCCTGATTCACAACCACTGACCAGCCGGGTACATCAGATTCCGATCACACAGGAACTCAGGTCATCGTATCTTGATTATGCGATGAGCGTAATAATCGGGCGTGCACTCCCTGATGTCCGCGACGGCTTAAAGCCGGTGCACCGGCGTATACTGTATGCGATGCTCGAAAGTGGGGTTACGTCTGATAAACCACATCGCAAGTCAGCACGGATCGTTGGTGATGTGATGGGCAGATATCATCCGCATGGCGATGCTGCAATCTATGACACCATCGTCAGGATGGTGCAGCCGTTCTCACTCAGATACCCACTGATCGATGGACAGGGTAATTTTGGTTCAATCGATGGTGATGAGGCTGCTGCCATGCGGTATACCGAGGTCAGGATGGCGAAGATCGCCAGCGAACTGCTCAGAGATATCAACAAGGATACCGTGGATTTTGTTCCGAACTATGATAATTCGCTGAAAGAGCCGTCTGTTCTACCGGCACTGCTCCCGAATCTGCTTGTAAACGGCTCCACAGGGATCGCTGTTGGCATGGCAACGAATATGCCGCCGCACAATCTTGGTGAGGTCATCGATGGCATCATTTATACGATCGATCATCCGGATGTGACCATTGATGAACTGATGATGTACATCAAGGCACCGGACTTCCCGACAGCAGGAGCGATCACAGGATTGAGAGGGGTTCGGGCTGCATATCGAACAGGACGCGGTATCATTGAGATGATCGCCAGAACAGAGATCGAGACAGACAGGGGAAAGGAGCGAATCATCGTCACGGAGCTTCCGTATCGTGTGAACAAGGCGAAACTTGTCGAGGATATCGCAAATCTCGTGAAGGATAAAAAAATCGATGGAATCACCGATCTCAGGGATGAATCGGACAAGGAAGGGATCAGGGTCGTAATCGAGATCAGAAAGGGTGCGAATGCGCAAATTATTTTAAACCGGTTATACAAACACACACAATTGAAAGCGAGTTTCGGGATCATCAATCTGGTACTGGTGAACGGGGAGCCAAAGGTTCTCTCATTGAAAGGATTGATACAGTGCTATATCGATCACAGAAAGGAGATAATCATCCGGAGAAGCAGACATGATCTTAAAAAGGCAGAAGATCGGATGCATATCCTTGATGGTCTGAAGATCGCACTCGATAACATCGATGCGGTAATCAAACTGATACGATCATCAAAGACAATAGATGTTGCGAGAGATGGTTTGATATCGAATTTCAGACTGAGTGAGGAGCAGGTAAAGGCGATTCTTAAAATGGAGTTGCGCCGCCTTACAGGCATGGAACGCAATAAAATCGATGAAGAATATACATCACTCGAGAAGACCACCGCTTTTCTTAAGGAAGTGCTTGCAAGCATTTCAAAAGTCCTTGACCTGATAAAAGAGGAGTTAATCTCGATCAAAGAGACATACGCCGATCCGAGAAGGACCGAAATACTGGAGGCGCATGAAGAATTCGAGGAAGAGGACCTGATCCCGTCCGAAGATGCGATCCTCACCATCTCGAACACGGGATACATCAAACGCGTGCCCATCGATACATACCGGCGGCAGCAGCGTGGAGGAAAAGGGGTCGTCGGCATGACCACAAAGGAAGAGGATGTCGTTGAGGACATCTTTGTTGCAAATACCCATGATTATATCCTGTTTTTCACAGACAAAGGTAAGGTTCACTGGCTCAAGGTATACAGGATTCCTGAGGGAAGCAGACAAGCAAAAGGCAAGGCAATCGTGAATCTTCTGGAGTTATCCCCTGATGAAGATGTCACTGCCTTTGTCAAGGTCAGCGAGTTCAATGATGAGCGTTATCTTGTCATGGCAACGAGAGCCGGGATAATCAAGAAAACCAGGTTATCCGAGTTCAGCCATCCTCGCAGGACAGGGATCATCGCGCTCAGGCTGGACGATTCCGATGAACTGGTATCGGTCAGGATGGTCAACGATGCCGATGATATCATTCTCGGAACCGCTCATGGAAAAGCGATTCGATTCCATGCGTCAGAGGTTCGCAGCATGGGCAGGAGCGCACGCGGTGTCAGGGGCGTCACGCTCGCGGATGATGATCATCTGGTCGATATGGAGATCGTGCAGGAGGGTGCAGCACTCCTGACGCTGACAGAAAACGGATATGGAAAACGGACTGAATTCGATGAATACCGCATCACAAGGCGCGGAGGAAAAGGAATCATCACAATCATCCCGAGTCTACGAAACGGACTTGCAATAGCGATTAAAACGGTCTATGAGGATGATGAACTGCTCGTCACCAGCCAGAACGGAAACATCATCAGGATCCCTGTGCGCGATATCAGAATGCAAGGGCGCAATACCCAAGGGGTGAGGATCATGCGGCTCGATCCTGATGACCGCGCGGTTGCTGTCGCGACGGTTGGGCGGCTTCAGGAAGAGATTTGAGAAACTTTCACAGCAAAATACCGCTTGCCCGCATACATCGTCTCAACGATCTTCCCTTCCTCTATTAATTCACGCAGATACTTTGCCACCTCGTTTCGATGCAATCCAAGCAAGGCAGATATCTCCTCTACCGTGAGCGGTCTTCGTGATATCAGAGGCAGAATGTCTGCACTTCCGAGCCTGCGAGACGGCACCGGACCAAACATGTTACTCAAAGGTAAAGACCCTGCCAACACCGTTTTTCTGGTATGCTTCCGGAAATCTGGAAACAATCTCTCTCAGATGCTGGGTGCAGTGGCATGGAGATAGGAATGCCAGACCATTCAGCAGTGGATAATCGTCAAATCCATGAAATCCGCCGATGATTCCATATATCTCACCAAACTGGGATGCGCTGTTTATGATCGCTTTCAATCCCGGGTGTGCGCATCCGGTGATGACAACCAGACCGTTCTTTGTTTCCAGTATCAAGGATTGCTCTTTTATTGAGATACCAAGTTCTCCTGTGGTATATACCAAATCACATATCTTTGATGGCTCGTGTATCTCTATTACCGGGTTTTTGATCCTGTTCTTGAACGATTCTGAAAATGCTGTCAGCAGATAAACTTCAGCATCATGATTCAGTTCAAGCACGTCGAACAGACCGCCTGCATGATCCCAGTGTTCGTGCGACAGCACGATTCGTTCAAAATCATTGGGATCAATGCCCAGTTTTTCCATGTTGTATAATAAAACAGAGCCATCTCCTCCGGTATCGAACAATATCCTCTCACCGGATACTTCTATTGCACAGGAAAATCCCCATTCGCTCTTCAATCCTTCAACATACACATTGTTATCATAGACCGTTGTGATCTTCATTGATGCACCTCCATGCGTCTTTTATCGCATCAGATACCGATCCCTCCGAGAATTCGACAACAGGCATGCCAGCAACCATCGCTTTTGTAATGGCTGGATGCTGCGATCATCCGGCTGTTCTCCTCGTTGATATCGTACTTGTTGATACAGACAGCAGAAGCAATCTTAAAATGATCGGTCACATCCAGTAATGAAGCGTTTTGACGTGGATACGAAAATCTTTTAATCATTGCAAAATAAACCTATGTAAAAAAATTGCAGGAGATAAACAAGGATGGGAATTTATTTAAAATATGTTCATGCAGCGATGAAAAAAGCCAGATATGAGATTCTGCCTGATGACGGTACATTCTATGCTGAAATACCAGGATTTGATGGCGTTTATGCGAATAGCGACACTCTTGAGTCGTGTCGAGACGAATTAGAGGAAGTACTTGAGGAATGGGTATTACTCAGAGTCCGTCTCGGTCTACCGCTACCAGTGGTTGACGGTATTGGTCTGACGATCATGGCGGCAGTCTGATGCCTCGGATAGGACCGATAAAAAGAAGAGATTTGATACGATATTTGAAAATTCTTGGTTTCAAAGGACCCTATTCTGGCGGAAAG
This sequence comes from Methanobacteriota archaeon, assembly GCA_034659235.1. GTDB lineage: Archaea > Halobacteriota > Methanosarcinia > Methanosarcinales > Methanogasteraceae > Methanogaster_B. The sequence continues at coordinate 3,126 of JAYEGV010000165.1, read as the reverse complement.
CATCAGTTTATGGTTAAAGATAGCGTTACTCTCAGACTCCCAAACCCACATAAAGGTGATATTGGTGGTGCATTTCTGATAAGAATTCTAAAGCAGGCAAAAATCGACAGGAATACATGGGAGAATCTTTGAATTTACAACAGACTCACAATAAGACAGCACTTCCGAAACACGCTTGGGTTCCAAACATGGCATCCCGGCACAACAATCCGAGTTAAGCAACATCCAGCCCAAATATTCCCGAGCAAGTCTCTGCAGCACTCCCTTCCACTCCCGTATCCATTTATAATTCCACATCCAGCACCCGATTATCCGCTGATGGAGCGGTTTGAGAATTATTCTACATCAACAGAACGTCCAGCGTTTACCACCACAGACGCCGTAATCGCTCTCCAGATTGCAGTGCCTTCGGCGCTGCTGCGCAGAGCGGTAGCCGCGGATACGACTCACGCTGAGACGTGAGCGGCGATGACAGCATCACCTCACAATCCTGACCGTTGGTGGGATCATCCCTCAGCATCTGCCAGCGCCGCCTCGACCGCCTTCTTGTGAATCGCTGCTGACCTGTGAATCCCGCCACGAGTGCCGCGCACAGCACGGCATGGATACTGCTGGACAAGCAGTCCTGCCTTCGCAGGTGCGTCCGCAATCGGAGTGCCGATCAACTGCGACGCTGCCCACCATGTCGCACCGCATGGCGAGCCTCTTATAACACTGATATCTGAGATGACGTCATCCTTCACACTTATCCTGAAAATGGGTCTTCCAAGAATCTCTGTGAATTCATCGATGATCGGATCGCCACAAGGCACGAGCGAGCAGCATATCTCATCTGCATGGATGTGTATCTGATATCGATCCCTGATCTTTTGCAGTTCATAAGTATCGCTTCCGGAGACGATGATCGCACCTGCGCCTGACTCTGCCGCGCATGCTGCAAATGCTGGTGTGAGATCCGGATGGAGCGCAAAAATGATTGTCAGATCAGACGCCAGATATGCATTTTCTGTGTATGGCGTTGTATCCTCGATAAAATCTGGCAGATCTTTGGGAAGAGGAACCTCTGTCACCTCAAAGTCTGTCTTCTCTCTGATCGTCCGGATTGCACGCTGCCCATACTTGCCTCTGGTGACAACTGCGATTGTAATCATCGTGGATGATTTATCTGATATGGTCTTAATTGATGTTATCATGACCATCTACGAACTCGGTGAAACCGCGATCGTTTCACATATCATCCAGCACCTGAATATCGAATTTGAGGACTGTGCCATCCTTGATCTCACAGATACCGAATATCTGGTCGCAACCACAGATATGTTTCATCAGAAGACCGACTTTCCGGAGGAGATTACTGCATGGCAGATCGGATGGATGTGCGTTGCAGGTACCTTAAGCGATATTGCTGCGATGGGCGCACATCCCTGCGGGGTACTCGTATCGATGGGTCTTCCGGACATTGAACCCGCATTCGTTGATTCGATGATCGATGGGATGAACGCATGTGTATCCGAATGCGGCACAAGAATCATCGGTGGGGATACCGATTCGCATCAGGAGTTAACGATCTCCGGAACAGCACTCGGACGGATATCCAAGGATCGAATCCTCCGGAGAAAGGGCGCGAATATCGGCGATCTGGTCTGTGTCACAGGATATCTCGGCACAGCAGGTGCTGGCATGGCGGCAATCGCGCATGGAATCGAGGACTCAATCGCAATAAAGAAATTATTTGAACCGGTTCCACGCATAAAGGAGGGGATATCGCTTGCAGAGTCAGGAGCAGTCACCTCGATGATGGATAACAGCGATGGACTTGCACTATCATTGTATCAACTGGCAGAGATCAATGGATGTGGATTTGTGATATGGACAGACTCGCTTCCGATGCTGCCAGAAACCGATACGGATCTGGCGATGCATACAGGAGGGGACTTTGAATTGCTGTTCACGGTAAAACCGGACAAACTCAAGAGTGCAAAGAATGCCTGTGAACTGACCGTGATCGGGGAGGTGATCAAGGACGGTATATTTCTTGAAGATGGCGGAATAAGAGAGATCGAACGAAAAGGTTATCGATCATTGTGATCGTAAAATATAATTATGCTCACGATATCAGGAGTCTCCAGGGTCTTTGAATCAGAGACCGGAATGGTTGAGGCACTTCGTGATATCAATCTCGATGTCTTCGACAAGGAATTTATGTGTTTCATCGGACCGTCCGGATGCGGCAAGACGACACTCCTGCGGATCATTGCAGGACTGGATCAACCGACTTCCGGAGAGGTGCTGCTCGATGGCAAGGTTATAAAATCTCCGGATCCGGAGCGAGGCATGGTATTTCAGGAATATTCGCTCTTTCCATGGAGAACGATAATCGATAACGTTGCTTTCGGACTGGAAATAAAAGGAATGCCAAAGAAGGAACGATACGAAATCGCGCGGAAATATCTGAAGATGGTCGGACTTGAGGCATTCGAGCACAGCTATTCCTACGAACTCTCAGGAGGGATGCGGCAGCGGGTTGCTATCGTGAGGGCGCTCGCAAATAATCCGAAGGTTCTGTTGATGGACGAACCATTCGGCTCGGTTGATGCCCAGACAAGAAATCTCTTACAGAGAGAACTGCTCAGGATATGGGGCGAGGAGCGGAAAACCGTGCTGTTCATCACGCACAGCATCGATGAGGCTGTATATCTTGCTGACAGGGTGGTCGTACTATCTGCCAGACCCGGACGGATCCGTGAGATCATCGAGATCGACCTCGAGAGACCGAGACAGAGGACGAGTGCCGCGGTGAATGTGGTACGCGAGCGTCTTCTTGGCTTGCTCGGAGAAGAGCGGACACGGGGATGCGGCGAGACTTTATGCTGGACCGGACTTGATATCGGGTCTGATTGAGTCGCCAGAGGATATGGAAGCATATCGAATGATATTCGAAGAATTCCTGCATAAACCGGATGAAATAGCGCAGAAACGTTATTCTAAAATCGTTGGTACACAGATTAATCCATCCCAAAAGAATATATAGCATCATCGCAACGTGAAATCCATGCTCCCGATACTCACGCAATCGCTTCTGGATGCGCCAATCATCCGCAGGGGCGAATACCACTACTTCATCCA
>JAYEGV010000164.1:0-1504 GCA_034659235.1 Methanobacteriota archaeon | reverse complement strand
TTTCCCGACCGACAATATGTATACCGGAATCTCATTCTCTGGTAAAGCGAGCAATTCGGACACTTCCGCCTCATAGAATGCGCCGATCGCGCAAACACCGAGATTGCGGGATTCCGCCTGCAGATACACATTCTGTGCTGCATGTCCTGCCTCGATGTACACATACCGTATGCCGCGGTCCCCATACTTGCCTGTGGTTCGCTCGAAGACGGCAGCAAATACGATGTCAATAGCACATGTAGTTATCTGGCTCTGATTCAGTGCGCATGCAGAGAGGTTTCTTCTGAAATCGCCATCGCGGACCTTCTGCAGTGAATGCTTCGCTATCTGATAATGGTATATGCCATCGGAAAGCCCATCGACATTTCCTGCGACCACATACACCTCCAGCGGATACAGTGCTCCTGCAGACGGCGCTGTTCTGAATCCTTCTTCTGATGTTACGCCCTGCGCTGCCCACAGCAACTGGGAGATGTCATTTAGCGTGAGCGGCTCATCCGTGTACGTCCTTACAGACCTGCGGTGCAATAATGTCTCTTCGATTGACATTTCTCCGGTGGTTACTGGTTCGAGTAGCATGATCTCATCGTTCACATTCGGTTCCATCTCGTTATCGACACATCCCGTGATCAGTACTGAAATCATGATCAATGTGATGTATATAACTCTGCTGATCATTTAATTATTGTTCCATCCTTGACTCAACATCATATATCTTAAACAATACATCTCACTTTCCGCACATCCTCTATCACAAATACATTTTTTCATAACTCACCTCCAGAAGCGCCAATATCCTCCTGTGCAACCGAATACACAAGCAGGCTGAGAATCATTATCATCCCTAAACTCACGATTCTCGGTGGTTTCTTCAAGAATACAGTACATGTTCAATATTGTGTGGAGTTCTTAAATGAATCCAACGTCACAGACAACCAGTAATTTGTGAAATCAGTGTTAATCTGTGTCTGATAACATTTTTAGACACAGATTCACACAGATTACACTGATTTCATTAATCTAATCGTTTCCGTGTTCGGTGCCGATTTACCACAACATATTGAGCATGTTCAATTTTCACTTATTTTGCTGATCAACTCCGACCTAAATCAAGGATTCATCAGAATCTTCCGCTTGCTATCGTTTTCGGGTCTGGACGTTATGAAATCAGCAAAAATGTGCAAAATCACATAGCCTACTGATGCCGGTTTAGTGAGCTAAACACATACGAAAAAAAGAAAAACAGTGAAGGGAGAATCTCCCTTCGTTTATTCGCTTACTCTCTTCGCCGCAGCACCAGATACAGAGCCGCAAGCAGCCCAGCGATTGCGAAGACCGATGTGAATCCCGGGATGCCCTTCTTCGACGGGGGCACTGGGGCTGGAGTTTCCACCTCGACCTCGGCTGGAGTCTCGACCGCTTCGACCGGAGTTGCCACTTGTCCTGGTGTGACCCCATGCGTCACTCCCGGCGGTGCGGTTGGTGCAGCAGTCGTTGTCACGGT
>JAYEGV010000163.1:0-1514 GCA_034659235.1 Methanobacteriota archaeon | reverse complement strand
CAGAACAAAGATGTAGCGATAGGTGAACATCATCATCTGAACAAGCGTGCCAGGCACCTTCAGCATGTAAAGCGCCTTTATCGTCGTATCGAATCTCATCGTCCCAAGCATCGTCAGTGCGAGTGTTACTGCTGCAGTCGCCCTCGCTGTGATCAAAGTCCCGTATCTGACCCCCTCATAAGAGACCGCAACTCCGCAGATTCTTACGAGTTCACTTCCTTCCACAGTCAGAGACATGATCACGAGAATCGGAAGAACGAAGAGGAATACAGGCTTCATGCGGTCGAAGACGAATCCGAGAGGGAGTCTCGAGATCAGAAGAAGAGTGAATGCGAATATTAGATTGATTGCGGCAAGCAGGATGTCATCCACGAACACGAACAGAAAAATAAGAGAGGAGAATGTGAGTATCTTTGCTCTCGGATCGAACCCATGTATCGGAGATTCGAGTGATGCATATTTGTCGATCTCCGGATACTCCATGAGCTATCAGCCTTCCTACTTGTTTCCGTACTCTTTCTTCAGCTTTCGGGAGGAAAAGAGCATTCCGATTCCGGCAAGTCCTACCAGGTATCCGAATCCTGCAAGAATCCGCATATAGAGCGGAAGCTCTGCTGTCTCCTGCGATCCTCCTGCCAGATCAAACTCCTTCTCTGCCCTGTGCCCTGTCGCTTCCACAACCACCCGGTACCCGGATACGCCCAGCTTCGGCGCGAAGTAGTACACGCCCTCACGATCAGTCTTGCCTTCGAGGTAGAGTTCTTCGCCGCTCGTGGAGTTTGCGTATATCGTCACATCTGCGTACGCCATGGGATCTCCGCCACCATACCACGCCTTTATCTGCATCTCCTTCACCTGCTCTCGCACGTACACCCTGTGTGCGGATGTGAGAGGGCAGAATGCCGTGCACAGGATGAGTACCAGTGCCAGAAGACATAAGATTCTGATTGCTTTCATTTTCTTTCATCCTCCTTATCCATCGGCAGCATCTCTGGCTCCACCTTTGCCAGAAAAGCAACTACCGAGCCGGTAATAACCGCTTCGATTATCATGATCGGGATGTGTGCTGCTACGGCAACCTTTGCAACGTCCACAAACTCCTTGCCTGTCGTAATGAGGCATATAGCCAGGAGTATCGCAGTGATGAACACCGCAAGACCTCCGCATATTGCGCCGAGCAGCGCCATCGGGGCGCCTCTTCTACATCCCATCCTGAATACGCCATAAGCGATCAGCGCAGGCACACCCACGTTCATCGTGTTCACGCCGAGTGCATCGATACCTCCGAACGAGAAGAGAAGCGACTGCAAGATGAGACCGATGAACAACGCAGGGTATGCAAGCACACCGAGCACCACGCCCAGGAGTCCGTTCAGTATGAGATGGACTGATGTGGGCGGCACAGGTATGTGGACCAGTGATGCAACAAAGAACGCACCGGTCATGACCGAGACCTTTGGTATCTCTTCGGCGATGCCGCGATCCTTTGTGCCCCACCAGAGTGTTATCGCCAG
>JAYEGV010000162.1:0-1515 GCA_034659235.1 Methanobacteriota archaeon | reverse complement strand
TACCTGCCACCGACCGTTTCTATCTTGAACGTTACATCGAGCCCTTTCAGGGTCAACTGGACTCGATCTCCGATCTGCAGAATGTCATCGATGCCCGCATTCGAGCCCCAGTCATATACATAATCGTAGGCGCCCTGCATCGCTCGAAATCCCATAGCGGTTAGTCGCTTATTCACTTCCGAAGGCTTGCCGCCCTCGCTGTCGAACCATACGATGAGATAGCTCTTCATTATGCGTCACCTTTCATGGCTACATCGCTTGGATTGGTTATTATGTTTTTGGTCGATCAGGAGGAAGTCCGATCGCATTGATGTGATCGATCAATTCGCTGAATGCAAATACCTCAAACTGTATAACCTCTTCTTTTGTCATGCTGATGCTCATCTCGCCATCAACGGTCAGCCGATCCGGACCCCTGCGCACAAGCCGATCCACACCATCGCGGGATAACACCTCTCGTAGTTCGGTGTCGTGCACGAATGCCCGTCCCGGGATGAAGACGGTCTCCTTGATCCGGCTCAGATCGAGCGCTCGGATGTCATCGATTGTGATCAGGCAGCCGATGTCTTTTGCAACACCGACCACATTCACGTAATCATTCTCGAACTGCAGAACCTTCCTGAGGCGTGGTTCAGCGACACTGCTCGTTATAACAGTCGCCTCCTTCGTGATCTTCGGTAGTTGCGATAATGCATTTGTATCGTTTCTGATGGCAAACGGCGATCCGATCAGTGGATCTTCAAGCGGCGTTCCGGTGATCCTGAATGGATAGTCATCGGCAGCCTTCTGCACGATACCCAGGAATTCTTCGACGGTGTGTGTTGGCGCATCCATGATCGGAGCATTTCCGAGAATCAGACCTTGCTCAGTGGTGTTTGCAAACCTCATCAGAAGAACACCAGTAACATCCATCTCCTCGAGGTCGGACAGCGTTCTCTCCAGTTCCAAACCATCATTCACTCCTGGAATCAGAATGGCTGCCGCATATACAGTACAGCATTCAGCAAATCGGCGCAGTACAGAAAGCGATGCCTCAGGGTTTTTATCTCCCATATATTTCCTTCTCAGCGATGGGTCTGTGGAAAAAACAGTAAATGATACCTCATTTACCCCCCGGTCTATGAAATAATCCGCTTCATCACCATCATTAAATCCCTTCCCGCTCGTGTATCCGAGATTGATCGGCGCGCCGTAAAAAGAGAGTGAATCAACCAGTTCATAGAGATCAGGATAGCAGCTGATATCGCCTCCGCCGCTGATCGTAATTTTGTCGATCTTCTGATTTGAAAACCGTATTGATCGGTTCACCTCATTCACAACTAGTCGAAATGGTTTAAATCCAGAGTATGCTTCCCTAACAGCATTTGTACAGTAATCACATCCTTTTTTAAATGGGAAACAATTTTTACAGCCCAATGGCTCGATCTCTCCAACTCCTTTGAAGTAACAGTACCTGCAGAAGCCCATGCAGTCGTATCCGGGTCTTCCTCCGATGTCAGCGAGTATTTCCATTCT
>JAYEGV010000161.1:0-1530 GCA_034659235.1 Methanobacteriota archaeon | reverse complement strand
AGTTAAAACTGATCCCAATTAACAATAAATCCGTGTTAATCCGTGTTAATCCGTGTCTGAAAAAACTTGAAGTGTCACCCAATGGAAAGGCTAAAAACAGATCAACTTCTTAAAGGTGAGTTGTTACTCTGCCTGATACTGTATTTGTGAGAAGCAGCATCGGGCAGGCAGCAACCAGAACCGTGCCAACACCACGTGGTGTGACAATCTCAGAAAAGCGAAGGTTTTACTATACAGGGTTGTAATGAAATAAGTCCGTGCATGATAAGATGGAGGCAGACATGATGGAGCTGGGTGAAGAGCACATTACGCACATAAAAGAGTTTGAGAAGAATCAAAAGTGGTTTATAGATAATTTTAAGCGTATTTTGAAAGAGTATAGAGAAGAATTCATTGCAGTATGGAATCAAAGGGTGATATGTGCAGATACGGATTTAAAAAGGCTTTCGAAGGAAGTTAAAGAAAAAACAAGGAGTGTTAAGGGTGTTTACATAGGATATGTCAGTGATAAGCCTGTTGAGATGATATTATGATCAATGGTTTCTTCAGAAACGGTGCTGGATTTGTAAACGCGCATTTAATCTCTGAAGAAATGAATATCGATGAGACGGTCGAGTTCCTGGTAGATACCGGGGCGAGCAGGACGACATTGCTCGACAAAGATGTAATATGCTTGGGAATAGAATATGATAAATTGCGAAGATCTGAGTGGGATCGGTGGATCTGTTGAAACTTACGTCATAGAAGGTGCGCTCATTCTCTTTGGTGAGTACGCAATGGAAATGCCTGTTTTTGTGATCAAACATCCACTTGAGACGATGAGTGGGGATGAAAAAGTAAGGATACTCAGGTTCCCATCTATACTTGGCAGAGATATCATAAATAAATTTAGATTGATTTTTGATAAAGAAAAGGATGAGATACTGATGGGGGATAAAACAGCATCTGGCTATCCCGCTGTTTAAGTATTTGTGCAATCAGCGGTGGTGAGGGCATATCCATCGCAATACCATGAACCTATCGAGTCAAACCAGCACATCCATGACTCCTTCAAAAACCGCAACCATCACGGCTGACGCACGCTTCCGAGTATCTCCTTATGCGCCAGCACAAACCACAGCACGAATGGAACTGCGACCTCGCCAACCGCCATAAAGATCACAACGATCTCTGCAATCCCCGAACCATGGAAGTACACCGGAAAATGAGAAACAAAATCGGTAACATGCATGCAGAAAATCAAAAATAGACCGATCACCAGCATCTTCATCCTTCTTACTGGCTCGATTCTCGGTGTTGCAAGGATCAGCGCAATCAGCGGAATGATATTGAAATTCGATAGATGCGCATTCTCCATACCAATCATGGCGCCATGGTAAAGGAAGAACGGCGATCCATCCGTAACCAGTGTTGCGTGATACCCCATGACCCAGAGCACATACTTTGATACCCACGCCAGAAGTATCAGATACTTCTCGCCGAGCGGTATCCAGATCAGAAAGAAGACAGAAGTCAGTGCGAGAAATTTGA
>JAYEGV010000160.1:0-1532 GCA_034659235.1 Methanobacteriota archaeon | reverse complement strand
TTGGTGGATTGTTGGGGAAATGTGGTAAATCTGGTGTGGATTCTCTGGTCATGGACTTTTAGTACATGCAGAATAGGGGGTGGCTGGGTGGAACGTACGGATATCACTGGATTTTTCGACAGTGCCAATCTACAGTAATCTTGTTCCACTCGATTCAGAGGTGGAATATGATTTTGCCAGAGAATGTGAAGCCAGAGATGATATAGAGTTTTATTTCAAGTTACCTTCATGGTTTAAGATTGAAACGCCGATCGGTAAATACAATCCTGACTGGGCATTGATTAAAAAGAATGAAAAGACCGTTTACTTTGTTGCTGAAACAAAGTCAGCAGGTCAGGAACTGAGAATAAGCGAAAAGAGAAAGATCAAATGCGGACATGCTCATTTTGAAGAATTTGATGATGTGGAATATAGACAGGTGGTTACGGTTGGGGACTTGGATTGATTCCCGCTTCCAGCCGTCAAGTGCGTCAGCGGTGGCGGAGATCGGCACTTTTTGCAGGAGAAGAATGTACCTCCACAACGATCACATAACATCCCACCTCCGTCCACGCTCACACCAACGCGCGACCCCCATCGGTCAAAGATGTCCCGCAATTCATTGCGGGTTTTGGTGACTCCTGTATGAGGGGTGTCATACGTACACACGTAATCGATACGGACAGACGCGAAATCAGGGCATTCGGCAAAAACACTCGGATCTTAGACAGTGCCCAATCAAACAAACTCCCCCAGCCGCCGTATCGCCCGGTACCGCTCCTTCTCCCCGATCTCCGCGCCCTCGACCGCATCCCGCAGCACCTCTATCGTCTGATCGTACGTATCCCGATCCACCGGATACGGATACCCATCCTTGCCCCCGTGCGCAAACGAGTATGTCGCGGGATCCTGCCAGCTCGGTTCTGTCCCGAAGATGAGATCAGAAACAAGAGCAAGCGCTCTCACCTTCTGCGGACCCATTCCCGCAAGCGAGACGAGTTGCTCGTAGCTCTCCGGCTGGAGTTCATACGCGTTCCGCAGAACCTTCCAGCCCTGCTTTCCGAGATCGCAGCCAAGAACCGGATGATGCGCTGGCATCGTGAGCGTTGCATCAAAATCAAATAACGTCGTCTGATTTGCGTCCGACCTGAAATACCGCATCAGATGATCGGGATCGTCTTTCACGAGATCAAGACTCGTCTTCCGCGTCTCTTCGCTCAACTCCGCGGTCATGTCAAGCACCTCGCCCCCCGTCTGATCGCAGCAGATCCCGAGATGCGGTTCGCAGACGAATCGCTCGAAATCCGATGATAGCCAGTGGTATCTTCGAGCATAATGCTCATAATCGTTCATGCCCTGCTGAACCACTGCCCAGTCACCCTTCTCTGTGAAGATGAAGCAGTGGTGGTACAACTGATATCCGTCTTGCACGCACGTATTATCGACCTTTGCAGACATCCTGCTCGAATATATGAGTTCGTCTATCTTAGCTTCTGACAGCGAAAACGCACCCGACTCTGATATCTTTTTGATTTCATCAGGCGTCTTTCTCG
>JAYEGV010000159.1:0-8412 GCA_034659235.1 Methanobacteriota archaeon | reverse complement strand
GGACATTCTAACCAGTTCACCCACTAATCCGCTCGCGACCCCCAACTCAACCACGCAACAATGACAGCACAACTCATCAGATTTTCATGTTCAATCGAATTTAGATATTATAAATTCACCATCTTTATAACACACTGCATATTTTACTGTTTTAAATTGTTTCCAACTCCAGACGCGAATCTCTTTGCAATCACCATCTTTAAAAACGGTTGGATCTATAACGATCTCGCTCGTCTTTCTCGATAGGTTTATGGGAAGGACATCCATCCAAATACCTTCTCTCACTCTTCGATCGGGAAAATTTTGATCTTTTCGTCTTCCAGACACACCGCAAATTTTTCATCTTTCGATGGGTATATTTTGCATACCCCTTCCTTCAATTCATTTGGGTCTATCGTTAAAACTATCCTCTTTCCTGACATCGATTCCATAGGTTTGATTACATCAGTCTCGTTATAAAATTTTCGGTGCGTCGGGTCTTTGCCGCCCCCGCCGCCGTCGTGCTGCGTGTGCTTGTCGCGGCGAGTGAGGCGGCGGGCGCATTGTGGTGTTGCGGCGGATGCGCCGCAACAGTGGTTCGTAGATAAGGGCGTCACCCAGTGACCTTGACTTCCAACCTGTTCCGATCCACGGGAAAAAGTTGAACCAATGACTTATAATGGATATCGAGAAACTCTGCAATCTCTGGCGGTATCTTTATCACAAGGGAGTCTCCTGACTTTGCAACTTGAACTTTTCTTTCCAGTGCAAAGATATTTCGTTTCTTTATCTCCCTTTCTACCTCTTTCAATGTCTCATGGTCAAGATATTCAGAACCGCATACCATACAAACTTCTGCGTCCCTCAATCCAAAATCAATTCCAAAAAACTCAACTTCAACCTTCGTCTTCCTCAGATTTCCACCGCAACTGCATTTATAGGGGATTTTTTCATAGGTCATAGGTTCACCACAGTTTCACAGTAACTGGATATACTTTTCTTATTTTAGTTTCTTTGACTATTTGCTCATCATGCACTACACTGAAGAACCGGTAGAAGTTCTCTACTAATCCGGTACTCTTTTGCTCCACCTTATTTCCCTTAAGGATGGCATCCTGCACCTCATTTAGGGATACTCCTCGAAGCCACATCCGTTCGATAGCATGTTTGCATCGCTTGTGATTCCAATTGATTTTGAGTTCCACACAGTACATATACTATTTCGTTTCTTATTAACATTTTCATTCTTGCTTCTGTCGCCCCGCCGCCTATTCGTGCCTCGTCGCAGGCGAGCCGGGCGGCGGGAGCGTCTCGCGGGGGCGGCGGATGCGCCGCCGGTGGGTGCGTGGAAGTGTAGGAGCGGGGGCGGCGGGCTGCCTGTGTGACGGTATTTACACTTGTAGTGGATCAAGTTTCCCACGTATAAAACGTTTTTTTTTGATATGCAGAATATTGTAAACCACTGTTCATCGCACGACTCGCAATGCTTGATTCTTTTCGCTTCTCTTCATCGCCCACTTCAGATATGAAGTTGGGTCATGATCATTTACTTGGCGTCTTGAAGATCGCTGGAAAATGATGCAATTTCGGGTAAATTGTTATTTGTGAGTTTTCTACATTTAAAAAATCAGATATTTCTCCAACGAACCCCTTGTCGCAAAAATCATAAGGTAATTTAATTTTTCCATCTTTTAACATTATGATAATAGTATAAAAATCATCGTATTGAGTACTACATCTATCAAGATATACTTTATTTATCTCGCATAAGTTATAATATTTTATGTCTTCCTTGCCAAGCAAATTCTTTCGGGAATACACTATCTTGCCTGTCTTTTTATTTATCTCGACAGTCGTTTCAATAAACCCAGTAAAAATTAGATACACTCCAATTATAACGAAAATAAGCATGCCCGTATCTATAATTAAACTGTAATAGCCGATGCATGAAACCAACAAAGCCCAGAATAACAATCCCGTTGTTGAAATCTTATCTTCGAGAACAAGTAGTTCGGAGGTCTTTCTGGTTATTTCCATATCTTCACTCTTTTATTCTTACACAGATACTTAACCTATTTTGTGTATTTTCATTTTACTTTTTTTTTACGTCCGCACTATGCGGGATGCAGGTAACATATCCGGGATCGTAAGGTCGATTCCGAATTCTAAAACCTTATCGACATTCCAACATCTCTACAATATCAATAAGTATATCCGTAACCGATATAAGCATATCTATATCTTTTATGAGTCCTTTCCATATAAAAAATGCAATTTCTCCATCTATTTTCATGTTGAATTTCTTTGGATCACTCAAAGCTATAATTTTAGTTCGTATCTCCGAATCCAAAATTCTTAAAATCTCCTGTTCTTTGTTTCCTCGTATTTCAAACAGTTCATCGAACAGAGGCGCCCCTACTTTAATATCTTCTTTAGAAGTTGTGTTGAAAAATTTAAAAAATTTGAAATATCTAGGATATACAGACATGGAAACATCGTTGGGGTTTAAAGTCTTCACCGATAACATAGATCCCGTGAATATTCGATATATTTCATTATCAGGAATGTAATATAAATCAGTTTCGAGAACTACGCTATGATTTCGGTATATTCCTTCTACTTTAGACTCGTTAGATAAACAAGCAAAACGGGTCTTCATGTGCGGAACAAGTCCTAATCGCTTTGCAAATTCATTCCAAAATGGTATTACTTTTTTCGTATTCAAAAACGAAATGATAACAGCAACTATACATAAAATTATAATAGACATTAACAGATATGCAACTATTTTATCAACCATCTGGTATCACCTCTCTTCTCCGAAACAACTTTACAAGTAATTATACACCACCACCTCTATAAAAAAAATAACCCCCGTGAGTGTGCTTTCACACACTCACGTACAGCACGCCTTCGCCATTACGCGAAAGATCCCCGGTATACTTCCGGTACATCACTCCATCGACCTCTTCGGTCCCTTCGTCCCGATAAGAAGGCAGCATCTCGAGCACTTTGCCTTTCACAAAGATCGTGCCGCTCTTCATCTCGCCTCCTGGAAGCGTGGTATCGCCTTCGATCGTGATCTTACCGCTCCAGTTCAGGACTCCTGCGAGCAGTCTGGCGTTGCCCTTCACCAGAATCTCGCCGCCACACATGTGTTCGCCAAGGAAGTCGAGCACATTGCCCTCGATCGTGAGCTTTCCGCCACGCATCCCGCACGTCTCGCCGCGGTATCCGCCGCCTGCGTAGTACGCTGCGTTGCCCTTCACGAGGATCTCGCCGCCAGTCATCTCGCGTCCGACCCATGAGTCAGCATCGCCCTCAACAGTGATCGACCCACCGCTCATCAGCGCTCCGCAGCGCATATCGACATTGCCCTTGATTACAATCTCGCCAGCGGTCATCGCCTCGCCGATTCTCTTGACTCGCGGGACATTGCCGTCGATCACGATCTTCGTGCCTGCGGCGTCACCGGATCCATCGACCGCGACATCGAAGATGTCTGCAAGCGTGATCTGGGAGTTTCCTTCCCATGCTCCGATCGCTCCGATCTCGTCTGCACTCTTTCCGGCAAATGCGTCAGGTGTGATGTTCTCTGCCTCAATTGAGATCGTCGGGCTTCTCGTTGGTGTGAGTGTTACTGTCTGCATTTAGATCACCTCCGGTCTGATCTCAACCGGACGTGGCAGGTACGCATCCTCGACCATGTAGTTTGAGAGCTGGATGCTGTAGTACTTCGCAAACCGCTCTTCGAGGTCTGTCATCAGCCGCTCCTTCTCTGCCTGTGACACGCCGTTTTCGTAGGCATTGACCCAGTAGACCTTGCCTTTTGGCGTTGCTGTGATTTCGCCGTCTCGAACAACGATCTCTCCGCCCTTGATCGTGTACTTTGCGAAGCTCAAGGCTTTCTTGACTTTTTCGTGCTCCACCGAGGGATCGACCTTGTCTGGCTTGATATCGTAGATCGCAACATCAGCATCCGCTCCGACACCAAGATGTCCCTTGGTTTCATGCAGTCCCAGCATCTTTGCGGACATTGCACGGGTCATCGTTGCGATCTCGTTCCAGTCCAGTTCTCGATCGATGTTCTGGATGTTTATGCGGTCCATCGTCATGTCCGGGAAGCCCTTGATCACTTCCTGCCGCTTCTTGTCACTCATCAGGAGTGCCTGCCCCTCAGGATAGTTCACGAATGCGCCGCCGTTCGGGTTGTCTGTTGTGAACATCACCTTCCACGGGTCTTTCACGAGCAGTGCGAGTTCGAGTCCGATCGCCCACATCGTTGCGTGTGCGAAATGCTGGGGTGTGTAGTTCAGCGGTACAACGCCGCCTGCATCCTCGAGTTCCTGATCATAGTTGCCCCATTTCGCATCGAACATCCGTGCGTTCCGGTACTCGGTCGGACCGTCCGCAGTCATCGTCATCGCAGGACCGAAGATCAACTGTCCCATGTCAAAGGTGAGGTGGTCGCGCTTGTTGATGTAGTCTGCGACATCAGGCGCCCCTGATGCAAAGTCCATCCATGACGTGCCTGTGTACGCATTGAACTGGACATGCGTGACGTGCATGACCTGACGGTCTCTTTTGGTCTTCACCTTCTCAAGGAGTTTCATCGTGTCCAGTGTGGTCGAGATGTTTCCGGGAACACCAAGGTTGTTGCAGTGGACGTGAATCGAGTGCGGAAGGTTGAGCGCCTCGTTTGCCTCGGCAAGCCCGATGAGTATGTCTGCGGGCGTGACATCGAAGTCTACCACCTTAGAATCGAGCCCGGACACATTCTTGCCCCATGTCCAGCTTGATCCGCCTCCGGGATTCACGATCTTGACGCCGTATCCGCGGGCTGCGAGCAAGAGCCATGCCATGTATGCCTTCAGTTTCTCAGAGTCATTGTCCTGGATGTACTGCATGACCTGCCAGTTGCTGCCCATCAGAACCAGCCCGAGCTTGTCAAGGATCGGGATCTCCTCAAACTCCTCGTGCATGTGCCGCGCCATCATCGGCGTGATCGCAGCTTCTGCAATGCTGGTGTATCCGAGTTTTGAGTACCTGTACCCAATTGCATACGTGTTCGGGGTGTTGTATCCGACCTGCGGACGGAGGAGTTTTGTTCTTGGTTCCGGTCCTGAGAGCCCTGGTATCGGTTTGTACCGCATGTCGTGCGGGCTCATGATCCTACCCGTGTTGATCTTCCCTGCGCAGTGCGTGTGTCCGTCAACACCGCCTGCCATCACAACACAGCCCTCAGCATCGACGATCGTTGCCCCAGCGCCAACAGTCTCAACGATCTTACCGTCTTTTATGCAGATCTCATTCTTCTCGCCATCGATGCCATTTTTCGGGTCGTACACGACACCGTTCTTGATAATCATCTCTGCCATTTCAGGCACCTCCCTTCGCTCCTTTCAGTTCACGGACCTTCGCTAAAATCTCTGTCAATATCTCTTCATCGGTCTTGAACGTGGTCTCGACCAGCTTCTTCAGCCTGATCGGCTGACAGTCCATCCGGTACGCTGTTCCATCGCATTCAACACCAGCGATTGCCGCCGGGATCACAACATCTGAGAACTCGGTTGTCGGGTTTGCATACCCATCGATCTGTATCGCAGGGATCCTGAAGAGGTGTTTTATTGACTCCTGCGGGAAGTGCGCTCCTGGGTCTGCTGCACCGGTTATGAACGCATCTACTTCCCTTCGCATGAGAACATCGTTCGTTCCGGTCTCTCCAGGGTTGTAGTACGGATACCCGCGTGAGAAGTCGATTGCCATCGGAAAACCGGTCTCCCATGATGCAACCTGTCCGAACCCGGTCACGTTGTAGTGCCCACGCATCCCGATCATCACGAACTTGGTGATCTGGTTCAGATCGGATATGAGTGATGACACGTTGTCGCCGCTCTTGTATTTACCTCTCGTCTGGGTGATGCCCATCCCGAAGTATATAACCCCGAACTTTGCTGCCTTGCACATCTCAGCAAATTCCAGTACCTTCTCCTTTGGAAGTCCCGCGATCTCATCAGGCAACACATCCTCATGCCCGTTAACGATTGCCCGCAGAGCCTCAATCAAAACGTAATCGGTGCCCGGTTTGAGCTGCAGGAGGAGGTCCGCCTTCTTTGCGGTATCGGTGTTGCGTGGATCAACAACAACCATCTTCCTATCCTTCTTCCCGTTCGGTGTGAATTTCCCTTTTGCCATCGTGGAGTACCGCACCTGATGTCTTGGATGCGCATGTTGCGGATTGCAGCCCCAGAAGATGATCAGGTCTGCATAGTTCTTTGGCGTTCCAAGCGAGCAGGTTGGTGCACCCTTCTCCTGAGCAGCAAGCGCACTTGGTCCATGACAGACGTTTGCTGTGCTGTCAATGAGCGATCCGGTCTCTTCTGCAAGCAGAATCGCTTTTTCAATCGCCTCGCACGATGTCGAGCACCACCCGTACGACATCGGTCGCTTTGCGGCAACAAGAATCTCAGCCGCTTTCGTTATCGCTTCGTCGTACGAACATTCTTTCAGTTCTCCGTTCTCCCGGATCATCGGCTTCTCGATCCGCTCGTGTAGAAACGGCCCCATCGTCTTTGCCCGTCCGAGCTTGCACGCTTTTCCCACCTTTGTGATCTTGTTGTCCTCGACCGTTACCTCGAGGTCGTCACAGAGACAGCCGCAGAGCGTGCATACCACGTCTTTTGTTACTGGCATTCTTATCACTCCTTGTACGTTGCCATCAGTTCCTTCATGGAAAGCGCCTGATCTGCTGTCGCTTCAACCTTTGCGGGAACGCCCTTGAAGCTGGGCATGCCGCAGCCACAGGTGTCCGGATCGACGATAGCGTTTGCCCACGGTCCCATCGGGATGAATATTATGTCATCCGGCAGCCGTGCATCAATCTTTGCAGGCACCACAACCGTGCCGTGTGCAGTGGTCACCTTTACGTTTTGGTCGATGGATATTCCGAGCGCCTCGAGGTTGCTCTCGCTCAACTCACAGTATGCAGCCGCATCAAAATAAGCCTGTGAAGTCTTCTCCTCGAGGGTAGCGCCCTGATCAATCGTCCTTCCTGATATCAGTATTGTTTCTATCATGCGTACACCCTCATGTACTCTGATGTATTCTAAGGTTGTATGCGACTTGCGCATCCACCAATAAAAGGGTTTGTGTGTCACAGTGTCCACCGATATTTATTTTATTTGATCTTCATGTTAGGTAAATGTAAATTGATTGACCATGCCGAAGGCATCATTCAAAGCTGATGCAGCCGAGACGGTGAGGTCTGAACCCAACGGCTCACAAACTACAATCCGAATATCATGGCGGTGTGACGCCCCAGCCACACCGCTAAGTTTAAGTAAAATAACAATGATTGACCTTTTACATTGGACAAGTATTTATCATTTAAACATAATGGCTTCCACGTCCTGGAGTTCCCACAATGGACGAGATCATCAAACAAATCAACGACCCGGAACTGCTTTCACAGATAGCGAAGGTTGTCCCGTTCCACGGATACCTGAGCACCGGGGCATTCATCGGCATCCAGATGTTTAACATCGCAAAAGATGCGCTTGGGTTCCAGGATGGCGAGCGCATCTATGTGACATGCGAGACCTACAACTGCATCCCCGATGCTTTTCAGGTACTCGCAGGTGCCACCATCGGGAATAATGGTATGCGAATCGTGGACTCCGGAAAGATGGCGGTTGTGGTGAACAGGCAAGTTCCAACGGGAGTAACGTCTGCGCGTGGGATCAGAATCTATCTCGAGCCTGATAAGACGGAAAAATATCCGAAACTGCACGCATGGTACCTGAATACCGAAAAGGTCCCCCACGAAGAGGTGATCCCTGAACTCCTGAAAGCCGGAGAGGACGTGTACAGTCACGAAATTATCGATATTGCAATCCCCGCAAAGCCTGTTAAGTGCATAAAAATGTGCGAAGAGTGCGGTGAATGTTTTGTCCCGCATGGAGAGGAGACTCTCTGCGGTGCATGCGACGGCACAGGCGGAGTACGGAGGTAACTAAATGAACGAACTGGTGTTTCAAACAAAAGATGACAAGCAACTGGTGTATATCCCGGAGAAGTGCATCGGCTGCGGGACATGCATCATGGCTTGTCCGAAAGGGTCTCTTGTGATCGGCTCGGTTGGAGCTGTCGCAAGAGGACTCATCGATCAGGACTTTCTGGACAGTGATCCGGATACCTGCATCACATGTGGTATGTGCGCCAAGGTCTGTCCGACCGGTGCACTGGAGATGAGAGTGGCTGGCGAGCCTGTTGCGGACGAGACATATCTCGCCTCCGCGATCAAGCCCACGACTGTTAGCGATGACTGCGTGCACTGCGGCATCTGCGCAGAGGTCTGCCCACAGGATGCGATCACGGTCACGCGGCGGCTTGCTAACGACAGCAGCACTGGAGTTGTTGGCGAGACTATAATCG
>JAYEGV010000158.1:0-1551 GCA_034659235.1 Methanobacteriota archaeon | reverse complement strand
CCGAGCTCCTCAGCCCTGTGCACCAGATAATAAGGATCCACAGGGATGCAGTGCCCGCCAACCAGTCCGGGAGAATATCGATGGAAGTTCCATTTGGTGCCGGCAGCCTCAAGCACATCGGTTGTGGAAAGCCCCATCTTCCCGAATATCAGGGAGAGTTCGTTCACGAGAGCGATGTTCAGATCCCTCTGGATGTTCTCGATGACCTTTGCTGCCTCAGCGGTTCGGATGTCTTTTGCCTCGAATACGGTTGTGATCATTCCGTAGAGCGAGGAGAGGGCTTCGGTTGTCTCAGAATCCATGCCTGATACGATCTTCGTTATCCGACTGGAGCGAAGCGGAATGTCGGATGGTTTTACTAAATTTTTTCTCAAAAAATTTGGGTTGATCCGCTCAGGGGAATAGCCGATCTTGAAGTCTGTGCCGCAGATGAGCCCTGATTCTTCTTCCAGTATCGGCTTCAGGACCTCTTCTGTCACGCCCGGATAGACCGTGGATTCCAGTACCACGGTTGCGCCGCGTTTCAGGTTCCTGCCGATGGTTCTGGCTGCTGATTCGATGTAGGAGAGGTCAGGGTCTTTCGATTTTGTGACAGGGGTTGGAGCTGCGATTATGATGAAGTCGGCGTTTCCGATCTCTGCCGGGTTGTCTGTGAATGCGATGTTCTGGTTATCGTTCGCCACTGAGAGTTCCCTGATCTTGCCCGCGTCCACATCGAAGCCGATCGTCGGCAGGTGCCCGGAGAACGCGAGTGCGAGCGGCAGTCCGACATAGCCCAAGCCGGCGATGCAGACGGTTTTGTTATTCAATCTATGATCCATCTGGAAACCCCCTTATTTTATCGTTAAATCTATCATTTCCCCATCCGCAATCCCGGATACCATTTCATCTGTCAATCCGGACAGCCAATATGATGTTATCCCGGTCCTGCGTGCGACGTACCATAACGACCAATCGTTGGTTACGAGAATACAATTCTTTAACTGGGCGTATGTCAGCACAATCACATCCATTCCGCCGATCATCACCTCTGTCTTCGAGTCTTTCCATCCGTGTACATGCCTATCCTCCTCATTCTTTTCGATCTTTGTGAACATGAGCGCGTTTTCCAACGCTTCCTGGAAGTAGATATTTGAAGATATTGAATAGATAGAGTTCAACGCTACATCACTGGTAAATGGATATATTTCTTCAGCAGTTAATAATAATTTTTCTATACCTTCCCTCGCAAGTTTTTGCGGAATGATTTTAGAAAGTACTGCACCGACCTCTATAGGAATCTCTGAAGGCAATAGCAGGTCATTCGTCTTTAGTATACAGGACTCGAAGATCGCCGACGCCTTTCCATGAATTTCCAGGAGATTTTTGTTTCCGGGGATTCTTAATGCATGAACCAAGACATCGGAATCGAGTACTAATCTCAATAGAACTCTCCTTTTGTTCTCAATTTTCTCAAGAGTGCCGTAGGATCCAGATCGCTTACAATCGCGCGTTTTGTTAACTGCAAGTAATCTCTATAATCTTTCACTGTTATCGCCAGTTCTTTCAACG
>JAYEGV010000157.1:0-8502 GCA_034659235.1 Methanobacteriota archaeon | reverse complement strand
TCTCAAAGGTGAGTTGTTACAACCAAACGAATGTGGATCTGCCGTTGTTTCTGCAACCGGGCTTAATGCAAGAGCATACAACGCTTGCATCGCCCTATCGTACATGGTCGTGATACTCAGCGGTCGAACATCTGTGTTAATCTGTGTCCAAAAATGATATCGGACACTGATTAACACAGAGGGGAAAGCGGAAATCAATTTTGTCCGATGGTTATTTATGCTGCAACGTTTGATGTGTTTGCCATTCAAAGGAGACAGGATCGGTATGTTCACAAGGATTCTCTACCCGACAGACTTCTCTGATTGTTCAAAGAAGGCTCTGGGGTACGTTAAAAAACTGAAAGGATGTGGAACCGAGGAAATAATCGTACTTCATGTGATCGACGAACGAGAACTCAAAACAGCATCCACCACCACAGCATGGCTCGGAGAGACGGTTGAAGAGTACGAAGAGCAACTCTTAAACGAGATTACGAGGAGCGCCGAGGAGCAATTGAGCGCGATCAAGGATGAACTTGAGGATGCAGGCATGAAGACGAGTGTAAAACTCATAAGAGGCATACCATTCAACGAAATAATCAGGATTGCTGAAACAGAGAATGCCTCTCTGATCGTGATCGGATCGCATGGAAAGAGCAACATCAAAGAGATGCTTCTCGGCTCTGTCTCTGAAAAAGTCATAAGGAAGTCCGGAAAGCCTGTTCTGGTGGTTACGAGGTGAAAGGATGGATCTGGTGACAGCGATTCTTGCACTTGCCGTAACAGGCATCGGCGTCGGGATCGCAAGTGGACTGCTCGGTGTCGGTGGATGCTTCATCATGGTTCCGGTGCAGTACTGGGTGTACACAGCGATGGGGTTTTCTCAGGATATCGCAATGAAGGTTGCGTTCGGAACGAACCTCTTTGTTGTGCTCTCAACATCGATGAGTGGAGCTCTGGGGCACAGCAGGAGGGGTGCGGTCTGGTGGCGGGCTGGCATCGTTCTTGGGATTTCGGGTGCGATTGGAGCGGCAATCGGTGCTACGATTGCGACAGGTCTGCCAGGTGAGACCTTAAAAGTGATATTCGGTCTTGTAATTCTTGCGAGTGGCATCAGAATGCTCACAGCAAAGCCACCGAAGATTACGCAAGAGCCAGAAGACGCTCCGTTTCTCTGGGCTGCATGGGGTTTCCCGCTTGGCATTGTGGCAGGTCTTGTCGGGATTGGCGGTGGCGTGTTGATGATTCCTGTGATGGTGCTTGCACTCAAATTCAGGATGCACCAGGCAGTTGGAACATCTGCAGCTCTTATGATATTTACGAGCAGCGGAGGAATGATCGGTTATATCATCAACGGACTCGGCGCCCCGGGTCTTCCTGCGTACTCGATCGGATATGTGAATATTGCATCATGGCTTGCACTTGCTGCAACAAGCGTCCCGATGGCGCAGGTGGGCGTCAGGGCGGCTCACAAACTGCCAGCAAGAGCGTTGAAGTATGTCTTCATCGCTGTGATGATGTATGTGGGACTGAAGATGAGCGGAGTGTTCGGGTGGCTTGGGCTGCCGGTGTGAAGGCTGTGAAAAACCTCAACTAAAGAACACCCATTCACAACCGTTCTGGCAGACTCCGCTCATGGAGTTTTATCGCCACTGCCATGAATATCATCAGAAATATTACGAGAGCTACGATGTCCACCGAAATCGGATAATAATTAATACCCTGGAAAGAATATCTGCACAGATCGGTTATGTAGGTCAGAGGGGATAGCGATGCCAGCGCCTGTCCCCACGATGGCAGTTCTCCTACCGGGATAAATATACCGCTTATGAAGACCAGCGGAAATTTTATCATCGTGGATAGCATCATAACAGTGGATGTCATACTGGTCGGTGTGGATGAGAATATCAGCCCCATAGCCGAGAAGCAGAACGCAGCCAGCACGATGCCAAGAGCGAGGATGAATGGATGTGTGATTTTAACGCCGATTGCCATTCCAAGCAGTATCGGAACAAGCGATATCACAATCCCAAATAAGACGGATGCCAGCACATCTCCAAAAAGAACCGTTGTGATGGAGATTGGGGCTGCTGCGAGCCTTTCTAAGTTTCTGGTCTGCGTCTCGGTTGGTGCTATCACTGGAGTTACCGACGTTGATGCGAAGAATATCGTCATACTGAGCAGCCCTGCAATGAGAAAATCGACTGGAATATTTCTCCCTATCACGAATGCCAGAAAAAGGAATCCCGGGGTAAGGATACCGAATATCACAACAGGTCCCTTCAGATAATAGATTCGAATATCTTTTTTGGCGATTGCGCAGGCACGCTTCATCTGATCTATCATTCCACCTCCGCTGTAAGTTTGATGAATACGTCCTCGAGCGTTGGTGTCAGCGTGGTCAGCGTCACAATCTCCAGATTGTTCGATCTTGAATAGTCCACCAGTTGATATATTACCCTGCCTGGTTCGTTCGTATAAAATCGTAGTTTATCTCCGCTCCTCCGGACGTTTATTACTCCTGGCAGGTCATGGAAACGAGAGACGTCTACAGGCATGTCAAAACTGACCTCCACTCGTTGCAGTCCTCCTATTCTCATTTTGAGTTTCTCAGGAGCGTCTATGGCTGCTATCTTTCCATGGTTGATGATTGCGATTCTGCTGCACAGATAGTTTGCCTCCTCCATGTAGTGAGTGGTGAGAAAAACGGTTTTACCGTCGTTATTTAGCTCCCGCACCATCCCCCTTATCAATCGTGCGCTCTGAACATCCAGACCGGATGTCGGCTCATCGAGAAATAGTATTTCAGGGTCGTTCATAAGAGACATGGCGACGATCAGTTTCTGCTTCATTCCCTTGGAGAATGTTCTGACCTTATGATCTCTCCTGTCGTACAGATCGAGTTTTGTGAGGAGTTCTTCTGCTCTTTTTCTGGCAACAATCCCTGGTACACCGTACAATTCTGCCATGAACTGCAGGTTATTCCATGCGGAAAGTTCGTTGTATGCGTTCGACAACTCAGGAACAACTCCCATAATCTGTTTGGCTTTGATCGGATCACGCCGGATGTCAAAACCCATGATACTGACGTTACCTGAACTTGGCTTGATCACTCCTGTTAGCATCCTGACAGTCGTGGTCTTACCTGCACCATTCGGTCCCAAAAAGCCAAAGACTTCACCCTCTTCCACCTCAAAGCTGATATGATCCACTGCTGCAAGCCCATCGTAATATTTTGTCAGTTCTCTGACCTCAATCACGTTTCTCTTGTATGGCAAAGTATGTCACCTAGCCTCACCCGGAGGGCGGTGAAGTGCTCTGATGTACTTTCCAGGTTCTTTCATGCATGGGTGGCGATCGCACATCGTGTCACTGAATATTTTAGTATTTTACAGTAAGATTATGGTGATCGATTAAAAGAATTTGGGTAGTTTGGAACCGTAACGATTGATATTATCTGCATGAGCACAGAAGAGCGAAGTTTTTAAGTGTCAACCCCCAATTATTATTGATATCATGCCGGAAAAAACATCCAGACTTTCAGGATTCTACAAACTTACGCCAGAGGAGCGGTTGCAGATCGTCAGAACGTTCGCGAATCTGACCGATGAAGAGATCTCGATCTTGGACAGGGGGTTGGATCTTGAACAGGCAGACAGAATGATTGAAAACGTCATCGGCACAATTTCCCTTCCTCTCGGTATTGCAACCAATTTCTTGATAAACGGAAAGGACTACTTAATCCCGATGGCGCTCGAAGAGCCGAGTGTCGTGGCTGCTGCATCCAATATCGCGAAGATCGCAAGAGTGAAGGGGGGCTTTTACACATCAAGCGATGAACCTGTAATGATCGGGCAGATACAGATCGTGGATGTTGTCGATTTTGAACTGATCAAGCGGAATATCTTTTCACGAAAGCAGGAGATCATTCTTCAGGCAAACGAGCAGGATCCAACACTCGTGAAACTCGGAGGTGGGGCAAAGGAGATAGAGGTCAGGATTCTTGAGACCGATTGCGGAACGATGGCGATCGTGCATCTCCTTGTAGACACTCGGGATGCAATGGGTGCAAATGCTGTCAATACGATGGCAGAAGCGGTCACGCCGATAATCGAGGAGTGCTGCGCCGGAAACGGCAGGGTTCTTCTGCGGATCATCTCGAATCTTGCGACACACCGCCTCGTACGGGCGCGAGCGGTCTTTGATAAGGATACGATTGGAGGAGAACAGGTCGTTGATGATATCATAAAGGCGTACGCATTCGCTTATGCTGATCTATACCGGTGCGCCACATACAACAAGGGAATCATGAACGGCATCGATGCTGTCGTTGTCGCAACCGGAAACGATTTCAGGGCAGTAGAATCCGGAGCACACGCTTATGCCGCTTTATCCGGTTATAAGCCGCTTATTTCATGGAAGAAGAATAGTGATGGCGATCTTTTAGGCGAGATAGAACTTCCGATAGCAGTGGGAATTGTTGGTGGAGCAACATCATCCAATCCGGCAGCGAGAATATCTCTGAAGGTTCTTGGGGTTACGACTGCAAGAGAACTGGCAGGGGTTATAGCTGCGGTCGGGCTGGCACAGAATCTTGGAGCGGTGCGAGCGCTTGCGACAGAAGGGATACAGCGTGGACACATGTCGCTTCATGCACGTAACATCGCAATTATGGCTGGAGCGGAAGGGGAGATGATCGACAGGGTTGCCGGGATCATGGTGAACGAGGGAATAGTGCGCCCGGGCAGGGCAAAGGAAATTCTGGAAGAACTTAATGAATGATGTAATCCAGCCCCACTACCATATCACATACACCGATTACACGAGTGAGCCAGAACCAGAGATCGTGCTCATAGGAACAGCGCACGTCTCGCATAAGAGTGTTGAAGAGGTAAAGGAAGTCATAGCTAGGGAGCATCCCGATGTAATTGCGATTGAACTCTGCCCTGGCAGATATGCAGCACTAAAAGGCAGAACTGAGGAGGTATCTGCAAAGGACATCCTGAGCAGCGGCAATATAACGCTGTTTCTCGTCCATTCTCTTCTGGCATACATCCAGAACAAGATCGGATCAGAGATGGATGTGAAACCTGGCTCCGAGATGATTGCAGCAATCGATGCAGCAGAGGAGCTTGGAATAGAGATCGCTCTCGTTGATAGGGACATCCAGATCACACTCCAGCGATTTATTGGTAAAATGGGATTCTTTGAGAAGATGAAGATGCTTGGAGCACTGGTCGGCATGCTGTTTGGATTTGGGGGCAAGGAGATCGACATAGAACGCATTACCGAGGAGGATATCGTTGCCCAGTTGATATCAGAACTCAAAGAGTTCTCACCAACAACTGCAAGCGTACTGATCGAGGAGAGGGATGCATTCATTGCAAAGAATCTGCTTGACCTCAAAGAAAAAGGGAAGGTGGTTGCAATCGTTGGAGCAGGGCACAGACATGGCATCACCGAGTATCTCGAACATCCGGAAAAACTGCCAGACATAAGTAAACTGCTTGAAATACCAAAAAAACGATTCAGTCTCGGAAAGATCATCGGAGTCGCAATGATCTTTCTGGTTCTTGCCACATTCGCACTGATCATCACGACCGTATCGCTCGATCAGTTTCTTGTCGCGTTCGGATGGTGGTTCATCATCAATGGTACATTAAGCGGGCTTGGCGCATTAATCGCCCGCGGGCATCCATACTCGGTGTTGACTGCGTTCGGCGTTGCATGGTTAACCTCACTGAACCTGATGATCGCTGCAGGCTGGTTTGCTGGCGCTGTCGAGGCAAAGATGCGTAAGCCAAGTCCGCATGACATTCACGGTATTGCGAATGCTGAGAGTCTTCGTGAAATGATGAATAACAATCTGTTCCGTGTGATTCTGGTTGCGGCGCTTGCGAATCTCGGAAGCATCGCAGGTACGTTCATCGGTGCTTATGTGGTGGTGACACAATGCGGAATCGACATCGAGACGATCAGGGCTGGGATTATGGGTGTTTTTGGTTCTCTTTGATTGTACACCAATCTTCAGACAACATTGGTTTATTTATTTCAAATGCATGTTTTAGTTATGAGATGAGCATTGGCAGGTCTCCAAATCGGACGTGCAACTTATTCATAATGATTGATGCTCCTACACGACGCTGATCAACCATAAAATATATACCATAGGGATTAACTATGCTCTATATGTAAATCATATATAGTTATTGGGAAAAACTATATATAACCTCCGTTACATGTATGATTTCGGTGATATATCAATGGAAAAACCAGATAGAACACATTGGTTTCTGCCACATACAATCGTGGTGACGCTTCTGATCGCAGTGATCACAGCATCGCTTCTCGGATCGGGCTGTATCGACAACACGAAACTCCAAGTCGCGGGCTCAACAACGGTTCTTCCGATCGCAGAGGAATGTGCGCGTGTCTTCATGGAAGAGCATCCGGACATTGATGTCTATGTATCCGGCGGCGGATCATCACATGGAATAAAATCCGTTGCTGAGGGTACCGTGGATATCGGGGATGCATCCCGCGACATGAAAGACTCTGAAAAGAAGAAACATCCTGATCTTGTGCCGCATGCTGTTGCAAAGGATGGCGTTGCAGTCGTGGTGCATCCGGAGAATGAGATCAGTGATCTCACACTGGAAGAGTTGCAGGACATCTGCACAGGCGAGATCACAAACTGGAAGGATCTTGGAGGCGAGGACTCCGAGATCATGGTGGTCTCCCGCGAGGAAGGATCAGGAACAAGGGATTGCTTCGAGCATGCGGTCTTAAAGCCGATTAAAAAGGAGATTGTAGACAGCGCGATCATCCAGGACTCAAACGGCAAGATGCGAACGACTGTTGCTGGAAACAAAAAAGCCATCGGCTTTCTGTCTCTCGGGTATGTCAATTCCGATGTCAAGGCAGTCAGACTCGATGACACTGAGCCCACAATCGAGAACCTTCGAAGCGGCAGGTATGCGATCACACGGACGCTCTGGATGATCACGAAAGGAGAGCCAGACGAGATTGAGCAGGCATTCCTTGACTTCGTGCTCTCGGAAGATGGGCAGAAGATCGTGGGAGAGGTGCATTTCATACCGGTGAGATAATGATATGACCCGGATCGTGCATCTGTCGGATCTTCATATATCAGGCGCCCACTTTCTTTCGGATGTTGCCGAATCTGTGGTACAGAGCACAAATGAGATCGCTCCTGATATCGTGGTTGTCACAGGGGATCTGACCCAGAATGGATCTCGTCGTGAGTTTGAGGATGCGAGAGAGTGGATTGATCGGATCGATTGCAAAAATAAGGTGATCGTTCCCGGAAACCACGACTCAAGAAACGTCGGGTATCTATTCTTCGAAGATTTCTTTGGAGCACGATCATCATCTCTTTCCTCAAACGGAGTCACGGTTGTCGGCGTGGATTCGTCCCAGCCTGACATCGATGACGGTCATATCGGCAGGGAGAGGTATGACTGGATTGCGAAAAATTTTGAGACACCTGATTTTAAGGTTTTTGCACTTCATCACCATCTGATTCCGGTTCCGATGACCGGGAGAGAGGAAGAGATACCTGTGGATTCAGGCGATGTGCTTGAACTGCTCGATCGGTGCGGTGTGAATATTGTGCTCTGCGGGCACAGGCACGTACCGTGGGTCTGGAAGCTGAATGACATGTTTGTTGTAAATGCGGGAACAGCGTGCTCAAACAAGATCAAGGCGAGAACGACTCAGTGCTATAACCTGATCGAGATTGGTGACGAGGCTTTGCGGATTTACCGTGTGCTTCCCAGCGGCGAGCAGGAACTGGTTGTTGATTCGATGATGGGATAGATGAACGAGGATATCAAAATCGAAAGCCGTGACTTAAACCTCTGGTACGGTGATGCACAGGCGTTAAAGAACGTAACGATTGCGATACCAGAGAATAAGGTCACCGCTGTTATCGGTCCATCAGGATGCGGCAAATCAACATTTATCAGATGCATCAACCGGATGAATGACCTGATAAAGGACTGTCGTGTCACTGGTGAACTGCTCTTCGATGGCAGGAACATCTACGACCGTGATATTGACGTGGTAGCATTAAGGAAGAGCATCGGGATGGTCTTTCAGAAGCCAAATCCATTTCCGATGTCGATCTATGACAACATTGCTTATGGTCCTCGCATTCACGGTATATGTGGTGGAGATGAACTGGACGGCACAGTCGAGGCGAGTCTCGGGGCTGCTGCGCTCTGGGATGAGGTGAGCGGCATACTGGACAGACCTGCGCTCGATCTGAGCGGCGGGCAGCAGCAGCGGCTCTGCATTGCGCGAACGCTTGCAGTAAAGCCTGAAGTGATACTCTTTGATGAGCCGTGCAGCGCGCTTGATCCTATCTCGACTGCCAGAATCGAGGACCTGATCGGTGAGTTGAAACGCGAGTACACGATCGTCATCGTGACACACAACATGCAGCAGGCTGCGAGAGTGTCAGATTACACGGCGTTCTTCCTGCTCGGCGAGATGATCGAG
>JAYEGV010000156.1:0-8502 GCA_034659235.1 Methanobacteriota archaeon | reverse complement strand
ATCTGAAAGATATGGTTATCTCCTCTTCATAACCCCTCTTGCAGCGAGGAGTCCGGTTGCAGCAGCATTGACGATATCTCTGGAAAGCCCTGTGCCGTCGCCTGCGGCAAATAGATTGCAGACACTGGTTTCCATGTTCCGATCGCAATCGATCTCCATCGCATAGAACTTGATCTCTGGGGCATACAGGAGTGTTGAGTCGGACGCAACCCCTGGTATGATCTCGTTCAGTACCTCGAGCCCCTCTATGATGTCCATCACGATTCTGTGAGGAAGCGCCATCGAGATATCGCCTGGTGTCACATCCTTAAGCGTGTTTACGACCTGATTTCGCTTGATTCTGTCCTCTGTCGATCTTCTCCCTCTCCTGAGATCGCCCATACGCTGAAGTACCGGCTTTCCGCCTCCGATGGTGGTTGCAAGCTTTGCGATCGAGACGCCGTATCTGGTGGTGTTCTCAATCGGATGTGTGAGACTGATTCTGACAAGGAATGCAAAATTCGTATTTTCTGATTGTTTACTCTTCATGGAATGCCCATTCGTGGCTATGAATCCGGGATATTCTTCTTTTACAACGAAACCATTTGCATTTGTACAGAATGTCCGGACGAAGTCGTCATATCGCCTGGTATGGATGTGAAACTTTGGATCGCGGTTGACACGTGTGACCGGATCCATGATGATCGCAGGCACCTCAACCCGCACACCAACATCGATGCTGCCGTATCTGGCAGCGATACCGTGCTTCTCAACCATCTCATTCACCCAGTTTGCGCCGATTCTGCCAGGCGCCATGATCACATATCCGGATGTGATGGTTTTACCATCTTTAAGAACGACTCCCTTGCACTCATCATCGTTGCTGATGATCAGGTCGACGACATCGGTGTTCAGCAGAAATTCAATTCCTCTATCCACAAGGCTGTGCTTGAAGTTCTTGATGACAATGGGTGCGTTGTCTGATCCGATGTGGCGCTGCGGTATATTGATGAATCGTGCTCCAACCGATGCAGCACGCCGTTTCAGGTTCTCCACGACCTTCCTGTTTGGCTCGATGAGCACATCGGGCGCCCCATATTTCAGAAATACCTCATCCACATGATGGATAATGTCCCATGCCTCCTCTGTGCTTCCTGTAAGCATAGCAAGATCCCCTCCTATGTCAGGACGCAGATTCAATGTACCATCAGAGAATGTTCCTGCGCCGCCGACTCCACTCATGATGGCGCATGGCGTACAGTGCACACATACACTGGTTCGGTTCATCGGACAGGAACGCTCATCGATATCCTGCCCGCGGTCGATTACGAGCACACGCATACCCGAATCTGCCAGTTCATCCGCTGCAAACATACCTGCCGGTCCGGATCCGATGATGATTACGTCATAATCCTTGTTCATCGTATTTCTAATATGACTGGAATCTATATATCTGTGATGGTGGGATCGTTTGTGATTATCGTTTGTGTCGTTCGCGATCCAGACCCACCACAACCTTTAAATCTATCCATTCAATATATGAGAAGCATCTCAAAAATGGAAGCTATCATGTCTCTTGAACCACTCAAACAAATGGCGCTGCTCGGTGCTCTTGAATCGAGTATCACCATATCATCTGCTGAATTTGCACAATATCTCAAAACAAGCCCGCAAACCGCATCTCGCAAACTGCAAATTCTGGAACATGAGAATCTGATTACAAGAAGGATGTTCCCGAACGGTCAGGAGATTACGATCACTGAACAGGGCATTCTCGCTCTTCAGAAGGAGTATCAGGAGTATCAGCAGATATTCGGGGATTATGAAGAGATGCGATTGAGCGGGGTGGTATGCACAGGGCTTGGTGAAGGGAGATATTACATCACACTCGAAGGCTATCTGCGGCAGTTCGAGCAGAAACTTGGATTTACACCATATCCTGGCACGCTGAATATCGAGTTAAGTCCTTACAGCATAAATCTACGAAAAAGACTGGAGATTATGAATGATATTCATATAGAAGGGTTCGAGGATGGTCTTCGGACGTTTGGGTCTGCGAAGTGCTTTAAAGTGAAGATCGATGACACCGATGGTGCGATCGTCATTCCGAATCGAAAACACTATCCTGACAACATACTCGAGATCATAGCACCTGTGAATCTCAGGGAGCATCTGCGCGTCTCTGATGGTTGTGAGGTGGAGGTGATTCTATGCAAAACGTGACGAATGCGATCGATGCGATGAAAGATAATACGATGATACTGCTGTACGATGCTGCCGACCGTGAAGGTGAGACTGATCTGGTGATGCCAGCGAAGTCGATCACTGCACACGACATTGCGTACATGCGTGTACACGGCGGCGGACTTCTCTGCGCAGTAATACCCGATGGGGCTGCCGAACAGTTCAGACTGCCGTTTATGGCTGATATTCTGCGACAGATACCAGATCTGGCAGCCCTTGCCGAAGGAGACCTGCCTTATGATGCCCGTTCATCGTTTTCGGTCTGGGTGAATCACAGAACCACATTCACAGGCATCCCAGACAGAGATCGTGCGCTCACTATGCGTAAACTCGATGAAATCGTTGAATCTGCACTGCATGGAGATAAAATCAGTTTTTCGAGCGAGTTCCGGTCACCAGGACATGTTGCAGTACTGCGCGGTGCAAAAAACCTGTTAAAAGAGCGTAGAGGACAGACCGAACTCTCGATAGCGCTTGCAGAACTTGCTAACATCAATCCTGTGCTGTGTATCTGCGAGATGCTTGATTCTGAGACAGGATACGCATTAAAAAGAGAGGATGCGAAAAAATACGCAATAAAAAACGATTTAATCTTTGTGGATGGGGAAGAGGTTGTATCCATGTATGAAAAGGGTTGAGTACATCATGCACTCAACGCTTTCAACCGTTCGATATTTTTCAGTGCTTCTTGGGCTTCTTTCTTCTTTTTTTCCTCCAGATCAGCTATAATTTCACTGATGGGTACATTAAGAGAATATACCTTGTAAGGACGTCCCTTTCCAGGCTTCTTCTCATCGAATTCGAGAACCCAGTTGCTCGCACGTAGTTCTCGCATTGCGATACTGACCTCGGGCTGTCTGAGGTCTGCGCCAACCTCAAGATCCTTTGATGTCACCTTATCCGCGCCTTTCAGATATGCCAGCACCTTCGCTGTATTCCGTTTCAGCCCCTGTTTGATCAATATATCCACGAATTCTTCATCGGCTTCATCCAGTACTTTCACTGCTAACTCTTTCATGACATATCACCAGTTCCGAATATGTAATTACCATATATAAATCTTGCGGTTAAAAACAACTTTTATACTTGTTATTTCTTCTGCTCTCCGAGTTCCCCACGCAGCGCAATTGATGCAGTACTCAGGAATTCGGATTGTTTATCCTCCTCGAGATTTCCGATTCTGGATCGCATTGCATTCTCATAATGCTGAATCACGGTATCGTGATCGATAAATCCATTCGAGGACAGTTCCAGTGCAAGCATGTCCAGGGTCGATAGATATATTCTTGGGCCAAGCGGGACTCCGATTTTCCGCATCGCTCTTGTGGTGCTCACGAGTGGGGAAAAAAACGATTTTAGACGGGATGCAAACTTTTTGTAGTAGTAATTTGCATGCTGGGATGAGATCATGAGTTCGGTCTCCTTATCCGGATAATTGACAACAATCCTTGCATTGAACCGATCCAGAATATGCTGCGGAACATCGGTGATGCCTGAGATATCATAAGGGTTCATGGTTGCGATCACATTCGCACGAAGCGGTTTGGTGAGCGGAGTCTTCGGGAACGATACCTGCCATTCAGCCATAATCTCGGTGAATATGATCAATGTGTACTCGCTGAACCGATTCAGTTCATCAGCATACACGATCCCTGGTATCTCCTCGCCATGCGCACGGAACAATGGTCCTGGAAGGATGTCCATCTCACCTGCTCGATATTTTCTGATATCAAGGTCGCCGATCAGATCGCTTGGAAGTGCGTCCTGGCTCCCGGTCACCCGGATATATGGAACATTTTCCACCTCGCTTTTCAAGGAAGAGATCATCCGGTTCACAGCAAGCGTTTTTGCTGTGCCTGGCGGACCCTCGATGAGCAGATGGAAGCGAAGCCTGAGTTTGATCGCCTCTGCGAACAATTGCAGGTAATGTTTCATCTCATCCTGTCCGAATACCACGAGTTCAGTCATATATAATAATGCAGGATCGGATGCCAAAAGGATTTGCATATAACATGTTAGG
This sequence comes from Methanobacteriota archaeon, assembly GCA_034659235.1. Lineage (GTDB taxonomy): Archaea > Halobacteriota > Methanosarcinia > Methanosarcinales > Methanogasteraceae > Methanogaster_B. The sequence continues at coordinate 4,259 of JAYEGV010000156.1, read as the reverse complement.
AATTTTCGCAATTTCCTAATTTTATTAGGGATGTGTATATATCTACCTAGCTTCTCATTTATGTCTATCCAATAAATGGAGGATAACAATGGCAAATGTAGTTGTAATATATGGTTCGACCACAGGAAACACGGAAGAACTGGCTGGACGTGTGGCTGCGGGGCTTAAAAATGGCGGTGCTGGTGTTACCGTGAAGAACGTGACCGATGCAAGCACAGACGATCTTGCCGGGTACGATGCGATCGTGTTTGGATGCTCCACATGGGGCGAAGGTGAGTTGCAGGATGATTTCATCGATTTCCATGATGAGATGGGAGATGTGTCCCTCCAGGGAAAGAAGGCAGCAATCTTTGGTCCGGGTGATAGCGATGATTATCCCGACACGTTCTGTGAAGCAGTGAATATCCTGGAAGATACGACAAAAAAATGCGGAGCCGAGATCATCGCTGAAAGTTTCAAGGTCGATGGAGATATTGATCCAGCAATGGATGATGCAGAGGCTTGGGGATTGAGTATCGCAAAATCACTCTGAAACCCGCCGCATTTACTTTTTTTTGGAACGTTGTGTGGAACCACGGGATTGGCACAGAACGCAGACTGTGTGATCTCGTGGTTATTTTGATCTTGAAAGAATGTGCACCACTGCTGTTCCGCCAGATCCACCGATATTATGCGCCATTCCGATCTCGCCTGCAACCTGTCTTCTGCCAGCCTCTCCTCTCAGTTGCTGTGCGATCTCGACTACCTGCTTGATGCCTGTTGCTCCAACCGGATGCCCGCAGGCTTTGAGACCACCTGATGGATTCACAGGCAGATCGCTGCCGATCGCTGTAACTCCTTCCTCAGTCACCTTTCCACCGGTCCCCTTCGGAAAGAATCCGAGATCCTCGATCGCACAGATCTCTGCTATCGTGAAGCAGTCATGTACCTCCGCAAAATCAATATCCTCAGGGGTCATTCCTGCCATCCTGTATGCGCGGGATGCTGCCGCTTTCGTTGCCGCAAGCGTGGTGATATCCGCCCGATCGTGTACGGATATGGTATCTGATGCCTGTGCACTTGCTTTGATGTAGATCGGAGTGTCTGTGTATTTTCTTGCGATCTCTGCCGGTGCAAGCACCACAGCAGCAGAGCCGTCTGTTATCGGTGAGCAATCGAGTATATGCAGCGGATCTGCTATCATGGTCGATCGCAGTACTGCTTCGATCGTTATCTCATTTTGATACTGCGCTTTCGGGTTCATCGTTGCGTTATGGTGGTTCTTCACAGCAACAGATGCGAGCTGCTCTGGCGTGGTTCCGTATTCGTGCATATGTCTACGGGCGATCATCGCATAGAGTCCTGGGAATGTGGCGCCTGCAAAGCCCTCCCATTCCCGATCAGCTGCTGCTGTGAGCATGTCGGTTGCAGCCTGCGCGCTGACATCAGTCATCTTTTCAACGCCGGCAGCGATCACGATATCTGCATGTCCGGATGCGATCGCGAGCGCGCCCATTCTGAGCGCAAGCCCGCCGGATGCACATGCAGCCTCCACGCGCGTGGATGGTATATGGAGATGTGCAAGACCCGCATAATCAGCGATCAATGATGATATGTGTTCCTGCTCCACGAATCTGCCAGCACTCATATTTCCGACGAAGAGTTCATCGATCTTCTCCCCCTGCACAGAAGCATCCTCGATCGCTGCCACGCCCGATTCCACGAAGATGTCTCTGAATGATCTATCCCAGAATTCTCCGAACGATGTGCAGCCGATCCCTATGATTGCCACTTCTTTTGCCATATTGTGTCATACCATCTCTTCTATAATGAGGTTTTTCATGAGAACTGGAAACCCGATTCCTCACCCAAACAGCTGATCCACATACCATTCCGCATCGAACTTCTTCAGATCGCTATACTTCTGCCCGGTTCCCAGAAATAAGACAGGCTTTCCCGTGATGTGTGCAATCGAGATCGCTGCACCACCCTTCGTATCCATATCGACCTTTGTCAGAATGCACCCTCCGATCGGCACTGCAACATTGAACTCCCGTGCCCGTTCCACAGCATCATTGCCAGCAACTGCCTCGTCCACGAAGATCACGAGATCCGGAGGCGTCACACGGCATATCTTCCTGAGTTGATCCATCAGATTGACATTCGTATGCATCCGTCCAGCCGTGTCTGCGAGCACCACATCACGGTGCTGTGCAGTCGCATGCTGCACCGCATCATAGATAACCGCGGCTGGATCGCCCCCATACTGGTGTTTGATCAGTTTTACACCGAGCCGTTCTGCATGTTTCTCCATCTGCTCGGTTGCTCCTGCCCTGAATGTATCTCCTGATGCGATCACGACAGAATATCCTTTTTCTTTCAATCTCGATGCAACTTTTGCAATCGTGGTCGTTTTTCCTGTGCCGTTTACTCCGGTAAACACAATCTTCACGGGTTTCGGAGCATTTTTGATGAATTCGTCGAAATCAAACATCTCCTCCGACATCACCGAAAGAAGAGCATTTCTGAGCGCGGTTTCAACGATCTCGGCGGTGTCCACTCCGATCTTCTTATGGGCACCGAGCAACTCATCTTTCATGGAATCGGCGATACTCTCGGCAACAGGAAGTGCAACATCACTCTCGAGCAGAGCCATCTCAAGATCCCAGAGCGGACCCTCGAGATCGCTTTCATCGAGGATTATTTTCCGATCAAAGATCAGGGTTTTTGCCTTTTTAGCGACCCCAATCTTCTTCTTTGACGGTTTCTCTGGTTCTTCTACCTCAGAACGCTTAACCTTCTGATCGATCGTGCTGCCAATCGTTTCTTTGAATGACTCGAGTTTTTCCTTAAGTTTTCCGAACATCAGATGTACGCCTGATCTGCCTGTCTCGCCTCTATCTGTTTACTTGCCTCTACCTTAATCGCCTGAATTCTCTTTGCCAGATCGCTTAATGTCTGATTCATCTGTTCAAGGATTTTTGTGAGTTTTTCCTTCCTGTCGAGCAGACACGTTCTTGCAGCATCGGCAGAGACCTCCGCGCTTATGCCTGCGCCGAGACCAACGATTGCACGATCGGATCTGACCAATCTGGCATGCACGAACGAGTTTGCACCAATGGGCACAAACGACATGGCCTCGTCCTCATGCTCAAGCGCATCGATAGTGTTGGCGGCGCGTTCGCACTCGATCAAGGATATCTGGACTGCTTCCATCTGTCCGGCAAGGACCTCAGCCCGCGCCCGGTACTCGTCATGCTGAGTCACCAATCTCTGTAATTCTTCGTCTGTAAGTTGCTTATCCATGTTTTGGCTCCTGTTCATCAACCTCTGCTATCCTGATAAGATTCCGTTTCAATCCGTGCTCACTTCCGATGAGTGAATAAACCTTCTCGATTGCATTTTTCTTGTTCTGGCTGCTGACGATCTTGGTGAACTGTTCCCAGTTCGAACCAGCCTTGAATGTTCCGCTGACAACGATCTCTTTTTCCATAAGAATCACTTTTCCAGAATCTTAACATTCGTGTGTGTATCGATCACATAATCGAAGTCGATGATGTCGTACCACCCTACCTGCTCAAAGATGCCCATGAAGCAGACTCCGATTAACAGTCCATCCCCTCTGAGGATACGATCCTCCACCATCGATTTCAGAGCCTGAACATCAACGCTCATCTTCGGTATTGCGAGACCGCCTAGTATCACTGCCGTATCGGCAGTGGCATCTGTCTTTTCAGATAACTGCATACCATGGCTTGTGTAAACGATCTTTTTTGCATCGTCAAAATTAAGATTGGCGATATATGCAAGTTCTTTGTTTGCGTCCTTGATCGGATATGCCATCAATTCTGCAAACGGAGTGCAGAACCCGGGAGTTCCGACAAAGGTTATCCGCTTCGATTCCTTTGTGATATCCCTGAATGGATTCAGGATGCCTCCGATTCCTGATAAAGTGCTGACCTCTTTCATTGTGAATCACGTCAGGTGGTTTCTGATTACTATTATAACAATCTTTCGTATCCACTTCAAAAAGCATGGCGAAACTCGATCTTCCGTCTTTCAGATGTTGTCTCATGAGGCATGAGTTCGATTTTTTTAAAATCCGCTTATATCATGATGTCAGTACCGTCGATTGAAACGGTCGCGTGTAAACAACCTATCGATCAAGCCCCCACATCTCATACGCAATAACCGGCTGATCCAGCCCAAAATTGAGTATCACCTCAGGATGCACCTCCCCGAACACACCCGCGCATTCACCATCAACGATGATCCAAGCC
>JAYEGV010000155.1:0-1559 GCA_034659235.1 Methanobacteriota archaeon | reverse complement strand
AGATTCTTTGAACTCCAGACTTTGTGATTCTCCTCGGTGGATGAGTTCTTTTATGCCCATTTATCTCACCCTCGAATCTGCTGCCTTCCCCCATACTCCAGGTCTGCTCCCCATGCCTTCCTGACCCGGGACCCGGGCATCCGGATTATACCTCGCATCCGGCAGCCCAAGCTGCTCAAAGAAGACCCGATCCACATCACATGAACGCTCCTGCCCCGCATGAACCATAAACCAGTCCACCCCCTGCCGCTCGCACGCCCGCACCACAGGCGACATCTTGATGGGCACAATCGGAAAGTCCAGTGAAATCACTATATCCTTAAATTTTACCGCAGAGTACGCGGAGAACGCAGAGGATCGAATCAGTCTTAAAACTCTGCGTCCTCTGCGCTCTCCGCGGTGATAAATCACTGGATTTTTAGACAGTGCCATCTTGATGATCTCCGGGCGTGTGCCGGGGATGATGCAGATCTTCTCCATTGTCAATTTACTCTCACGAGAATTCATCATAGATTTCTGGCATAATCCAGCGCCCTTATCTGTTGCTTCATCGTAACATTCCCTTTTACACCATGCTCTTCCAGTATGTCTATCATCTTTCTTAAACTAACATTTGACAACTCTGCAGCCTCTGAGAGTGTTATTTTTCCAATTTTATAGAGATTGACTGCATACCACATCACGCCAAGCCTCATTAACTGTCTGATTGCCGTGGATTCATCCACATCTTCCATCGCCGTCCTGTATGACACGCCCTTTAACAAATCTCCGGTCAGATGCACAGTTTTTGTTTCCATTTATTCAACCTCTCTCATTGCTAAATAATATTCTTCATCTGAGATCATTTCTTTTAGATTGTTAATATATGTTTTTGCATCAGCCCTCGACAGCATCTTCTTATTGAGAAGATAAATGACAAGCGCAGATGGAGTCATGTATGGGACATCCAGAGCATCAATTATCTTCAAGAACCTGCCGTCATCGCTTGAAATGACATCAAAACCTCCGGATTTATACAATCTAAACACATCCGCTTCACCAGACCCTATCCCTAATCTGGTTATCATCTCTTCTATATGCTGATCTTCTTCGAATTCTCTGATTGCCAATAACCCTTTCTCTATATTCTCCTCGATTAAAAACGCATCTGGATAACCTTCCTCCTTTGGTATCTTTACAACCTCTTCAAATACTTTTGGCGGAATATATGCTTCAGTGTTCTTCAAAACAATCTCTTTTGCTCTTGCTTTTGTCAGTTTAATCAACGAGTCAGAATCCATAATTACTTTCATGCCATCCCTCCATCATCTTCCCGGTCTGCTCCCCATGCCTCCCTGACCCGACATCAAGATTATACCTCGCATCCGGCAGCCCGAGCTGCTCGAAGAATGCCCGATCCATGTTATACGAATAATGCTGCCCCGCATGCACCATAAACCACTCCGCACCCCGCCGCTCGCACGCCTGCACCACGGGCAACATCTTGATCACCTCCGGGCGTGTGCCAAGAATAATACACATCTTCATCCCCGACCTCCATCCCCCACCCTCAACCTCGA
>JAYEGV010000154.1:0-1560 GCA_034659235.1 Methanobacteriota archaeon | reverse complement strand
TGAAATTGCTTTGAGCTTTTTATTCCTTGCAATCTGTCTTGCACGTCTATCGCTTATCAATATCTCGGCTCCGTGCTCCTCTGCCAGCACCATGCACCCTAACTCACCTTTACCAAGATCTGTTACCTCTTTCGACTCGATAAAGTCAGCGCAAATGCTTAGATCCACCTCTTTAACCAGTATATATCGCTCGTTACTCAGTTCATCCTCTGAAAAAGCTATTCTACATAGAATTTCATCAAAAAAACCTGTCCATTTCAGTTCATCATACACTGTTTTCGGTATGACCAGTTTCTCTTCACCTGATACATCCAGAATTAATTTCAGCCTTCCGATTTTGAAAAAAGAGCTGAAAAAGTCCGTATCCAATACGATCATGACTAATCCAACCCTTTCAACTCTTCTTCCATCTCAGCTACGGTCTCGACACCTCGCCTGAGCTTTATCCCTTGTTCCACCAGCATTTCCTTCATTCTTTCGATATCAACGCCCGCTATCTCCATCGCTCTTCCAAGCGATATCTTATCCTTTTCGTATAATGTACATGCGATAGCTGCACGCAGATCTCTTCTCGCATCCATCAACGTCTTTATAGCATCCTCAAGAAACTCTGAAATATCTCTGTAATACTCAGTATCCGGAATAGCTTTTAACTCCATTTCCAATCTCGGAGATGCTATAAAACTTATCTCTTTACTCTTCATGTCATACCTCCAATAGTTTATTTAACATTAAACATATACTCCATCCAATCCTTATTTATCTTCTTTTTTCCGGTGACTTTTTATCATTTCCTGGTTAGAACTGACCTCTTTCAACTCTACGTAACTTCAGATGAACGCAAATGCCCTGTCAACAGATCCATGTTCATCCGCGGTTCCTTATATTTTTCGTACTCAGTGTTGATATCCATGTTATCTGTGCTATCTGTGTTCTATTAATATCTTCCTCTCATCCCAAATACCGCACCGCGCCCCAGCCACCCACCAGTTTCGACCACAAAAGATTTAAATAGGAACGACCAATGAACGTACGTAATCCAAATATGACGGGATACGAGGGTGATGAAGCCCTTTTTGCAATCGTTGGCAACAACCGCCTTCGCCACTGGCAACAAATGAATGCCCCCAAGTGAAGGCGTGCAGAAGGAGGCAGGATGGCTGTGCAGGTCACAATCACCATAGACAACCGTGAAATGCGGTTTAACAGACATGGAAAAAACAAAACAATAAAGGAGGTATATAGACATGAATAAGAATGTAATATTACCGATAGTCGCGCTCATGATACTTGCTATGGTAGGTGCTGCGAGTGCGGATGATGAGGTGACGACGGTGGATAAGTTGGAGATTCGCGGTACCATCATGGAACTGGATGATGGCACTCCCACACTTGAAGATGATCTTGGTGTCGGTGTGGACCAAGTATGGGACTACAGCACATTCGCTGGTTTCTGGTATGATCTGGACGATGATCTGGAGACAGAAACGTTGACGATTTTGCCGATTGTACCGGCGGGTGAGACAAATGCAGGCGATGACACACTGGACTTCGACGCCG
>JAYEGV010000153.1:0-1563 GCA_034659235.1 Methanobacteriota archaeon | reverse complement strand
GAAACGAACTGCTGCCCGATACAGAAAGGGTTATGAAATGCGCAAGCGTGTTGTGAGGTGAAAGTCTCACGCACCGTTCTGAGATGAGAAAGGGCGGGTAACCGCCCTATTCTTAATCTGCGATTACTGGTTGTCTGTGACGTTGGATCCATTTAAAAACGCCACATGATGTTGAGTATGTTCCTTATTTGCAGTGTGAGATTTTGGAACAAGATATAGTCTGCGAAATGCAAAAGCAGCCATCGACACCGGTTTATTTCCCGCGATACTTCTGCATTAGCCTTGTTACAGCGCGCACATCACTTCCCTGCTGCCTTGCATCCGCAAGACATGCGTTGTACAGTTGATCAGTTAAGATGTTCGGAACAGACTTGCACATCTGGGCATGAAGCTCAAGATCGAAGCACCGCGCCTCGCTATCTGTGAGTTTCAATGCTTTGTACTCTCCCTCGTGTTTCATGAATGTCGGATTCTTCGAATCATCCGTCTTTAACACGAGATCTGAGAGATTGGTCCCAGGGATCGGTTCTGCAATGCTTACAAAGATATCATCCAGAAACGTATCCTCGATGAGATCCTTTGTCAACTGGTAATCATCGATCGTCTCTCCAGGATAGCCAACGATAAAACTCCCTGCAACCTTAACATCGCACTGCTGTGCCAGTTCGATCGCATAAACGTTCTTCTCCGAATTAACACCCTTTCGCATCTCTTTCAGGATCTTATCACTCCCGGATTCGATTCCATAATACACCCAGCCCATCGTGTAATCATGGATCGCATGTAGCATCTCCTCGTTGATATAATCAACCCTGATGTCAGGAACCGAGACGTTTCTCTTTCCCATCACCCTGGCTATCGCCTGCAGCAGTTCGATAAACGCATTCACATTAACAGACTTCTCATACTGATACAGCGAACTGGTTCCGCCGCTTATTGCAATCCTCCGAACGCCGCACCGCTTGAACTCCTCTATTTCCAGAATGATATCCTCGATACTCCTGCTCCGTATCTTTGTTCCGAAGAATTTTGGAACCTGACAGAAGCCACATGCACCGATACAACCCCGATGCGTCTCGATATAAACATTCGCTCCCCTGATACTCTGATTTTGGATATCATCAGGTATCAGCGGCAGCGGTCTTTCGATCTTCGCAGGTTCTGGTCTGGTCCGGATGATCTCATCATCGCTTCTGAATGCGATTCCAGAGACATCTTCGGAAATTCCATTGTTTAGCAATTCAAGCGTTGACTCCTCTCCTTCCCCGATTACCACCGCATCCACGTCCAGTTCTCCGAGAACGATGTCAGGGTATGCGCTGACAGGGCCTCCGACATAGATCGTCTTCTTGCTCTGCGATGCGAAATCCCTGATTCTAGTGTCGAGGAGGTGGAGCGTTGAGTACAAACTCATCAATATTATGTCTGCATCAGCAGTTGCATCCATATTTTTTGTGAGCGTCACATCGAATCCTGCGTCTCGGAGGATTCCACCGATCACCATTGAGCCATAGGTGTAGAGGTCAGGGGAGACGATCGTGATCTTCATGGGTGGTTACATCT
>JAYEGV010000152.1:0-8536 GCA_034659235.1 Methanobacteriota archaeon | reverse complement strand
ATCGCGCGACCCTACTTCGCGCGATGCGCAGGATGATACTTCGCGATCATCTCATTATCGATCCGTGTCAACTGAGCCTCAGGAAGTTCGGCAAGCAGATTCCATCCGATCTCAAGCGTGGTCTCGATGCTACGATCCTCGTCTCTTCCCTGCCGCACGAACTGATCCTCAAACATGTCAGCAAACTCCAAAAACTTCCGGTCACGATCAGAGAGCGCATCCTTCCCAACGATCGCAACAAGACCCCTGAGATCGTTTCCTTCAGCGTAAGCAGCGTACATCTGATCAGAGACGGCTTTGTGATCCTCTCTTGTCCTGCCCGCGCCTATTCCTGAGTTCATCAGCCTTGAAAGCGATGGCAGCACATTGATCGGCGGATATATCCCCTTACGATGCAGTTCTCTTGAGACAACGATCTGCCCCTCGGTGATGTACCCGCTCAAGTCAGGTATCGGATGGGTGATGTCGTCTCCTGGCATCGAGAGGATCGGAAACTGCGTAACAGAGCCTTTTCTTCCCTTGATCACACCAGCACGCTCGTAGATCATCGAGAGATCGGTGTACATGTATCCTGGATAGCCTCTTCTTCCTGGAACCTCCTCTCGTGCAGCGCCCATCTGCCTGAGTGCCTCTGCATAATTGGTCATATCGGTGAGCACAACCAGCACATGCATATCATGCTCGTAAGCGAGATACTCTGCTGCGGTAAGCGCCAGTCTCGGTGTGATCAACCGCTCGACAGCAGGATCGTCCGCGAGATTTAAAAAGACCACAGCACGCTCAAGAGCGCCAGTTCGCTCGAAGTCCTGCATGAATGTCTGTGCCTCCTCATTCGTGATACCCATGCCCGCGAATACCACTGCAAACGCTTCCTCGCTTCCGAGAACCTTCGCCTGTCTTGCAATCTGAAGAGCGATATCGTTATGAGGAAGCCCTGAACCCGAGAATATCGGAAGTTTCTGTCCCCGTACAAGCGTGTTCATTCCATCGATCGTTGAGATGCCGGTCTGGATGAACTCTGCAGGCGGCTCTCTTGCATACGGATTCATGGCAGCGCCAGTGATATCGAGCCGATCCTCTGGAACGATCCTCGGACCGCCATCGAGCGGATCTCCAGATCCGGAGAGGATTCTCCCGAGCAGATCGATCGATACAGGAAGTTTGATCGTTTCGCCTGTGAATCTGACACCGCATTCCCGGTTCAAGCCGCCTGTGCCCTCGAAGACCTGAACCACAACAATATCCCTCGATGTATCAAGAACCTGCCCCCGCTTTGTGGTACCGTCCTCCAGTTTGATATACACAAGTTCATTGAATCCAACCGGTTCTGTCTTCTCCACAAAAATCAGCGGTCCTGATATCTCATTTATCGTTTTGTATTCCTTCATCTCGACCGCCCCCGCATCTCTTCAAACTCCTTAGCCATCGTTGATAGAATATCATCCAGTTTCTTGTCGAACTCTGCCTCGAACTTGACCTTTGCAAGTACATCCTTCGATTTCACAGAGACGATATCATCAAGAGGGATTCCACTCTCAAGAGCGGTCATTGCAAGATCAGAGTACTTCATAATCGCCTTCATCATTCGATACTGCTTATCCATTGTGCAAAATGTATCAACCGGATGGTACGCATTCTGCTGCAGGAAATACTCCCGGATCATGCGTGCGACCTCAAGCGTCAGTTGCTGATCATCAGGAAGCGCATCCGAACCAACGAGCTGCACGATCTCCTGTAATTCAGACTCCTTCTGAAGGATTTCCATCGCCTCACTGCGCAAGAGTGGCCATTCAGTAGATACATTCTCATTGTACCAGTCCGCAAGCACGTTGGTGTACAGACTGTAACTCTCGAGCCAGTTGATCGATGGGAAATGTCTGCGCTGCGACAGTTTTGAATCGAGAGCCCAGAATACCTTCACGATACGCAGTGTGTTCTGGGTTACAGGTTCTGAGAAATCGCCTCCTGGCGGGGATACCGCACCGATCACGGTGACCGATCCGGTCGCGCCTGATAGTGTTTCGACCCTCCCTGCACGCTCATAGAATTCCGATAATCTGGCAGCAAGGTATGCAGGATAACCTTCCTCGCCCGGCATCTCCTCGAGTCTGGATGATATCTCACGCATCGCCTCTGCCCATCTCGATGTCGAATCAGCCATCAGCGAGACATCGTACCCCATATCCCTGTAATACTCAGCGATCGTGATACCGGTGTATACCGAGGCTTCTCTCGCTGCAACAGGCATGTTCGATGTGTTTGCGATTAAGACGGTTCGTTCCATCAGCGGCTTTCCTGTCTTCGGGTCAGCGAGTTCCGGAAATTCGTTTAAGACATCAGCCATCTCATTGCCCCGCTCGCCGCATCCGATATAGACGACGATCTCGGTATCGCTCCATTTTGCGAGTTGCTGCTGTGTTACCGTTTTTCCGCTCCCGAAAGGTCCCGGAATCGCTGCAGTACCGCCTTTTGCAACAGGGAACAGCCCATCAAGAATACGCTGTCCAGTTATAAGAGGTACGTTAGGCATCAGTTTCCTGCGAACCGGTCTTGACTCACGTACAGGCCACTTCTGCATCAGTGTTATCTCGGTGCCATCAGCAAGCGTGCATACACACTCTGCCACCGTGAATGATCCTTTCTTGATATCATCGACGATGCCAGACACATTCGGAGGAACCATGATCCTGTGTTCGATGTGTCCCTCAGGAACGGTTCCGATGACGTCTCCGCCCTTTACTTCAGTTCCTTTTGTGATGATCGGGGTAAATTCCCATCTCTTCTTCCGATCCAGACCCGGGGCAGTGACACCACGCTCGATGAAATCACCCATCTTCTCCTTTAAGACCGGAAGCGGGCGCTGGATGCCATCATAGATACTCTCCAGAAGTCCTGGTCCAAGTTCAACAGACAACGGCATGTTTGTGTTCTCGACGGGCTCACCAGGTGCGACGGCAGATGTATCCTCATACACCTGGATGATCGATTTGTTGCCCTCAATACCGATCACCTCGCCCATGAGCCCCTCCTTACCGACCTTGACCACATCATACATCTTTGTGGGTACATCGATGACCGTCACGACCGGTCCTGCTATCCGATATATCGTTCCTTTTATTTCCAAAGATCAACACCTACTGCTCTTTTGATTTTTTCTCTCAACTGGATGGTCTCGCTTCCTCCAACCATGACCACAGTCGGCTCGACCGATTCGTCGAGCGCCGATCTGAGCGCCTGCGGAAGAAGCGGAACGTCATCGTTATGCATAACCAATATTCCGACATCGGGATCTTCGAGCACCTTGTGCACAGTTGGTTCTATGGTCGCATCAGTGACCTCATAAGTTTTTCTTATGCCTGCGAGTTTGAATCCGAGTGTGAAATCACCGCGCCCGATTATTGCGAGTTCCATTACATCACCTGTCAATCGATATGTTCCATCAATACTTCAATTAGGTTGCTTTCATCAATGTTAAATGATCGTTTTCATAACCTGCTTCAATGTAATAAATTTTTCATCACGTTTGTACACAGCGCGTTAAATATGCTTGTGTCGTAAACCAGCACATTGGTTGACATAACTTTTTAATATCTGTCCCCAACGATGTCTGACAGGATCAATGATGACCGAGATTTCACTCGTACTGCCTGCATACAATGAAGCAGAGAGATTGAAGGATACAGTCCGACAAGTAGTGGATGCGTTGCAAAAGATAACCCCCTCCTTTGAAATTATCATCGCAGAAGACGGATCAACCGACGGAACAGACAGAATAGCAGAAGAACTTGCAGAAAAGTATTCATACATAAAGCATCTGCACAGTGATGAGCGATTGGGCAGGGGAAGCGCGCTGAACCGCGCATTCAAATCATCAGAAGGAGAGATACTTGCGTACATCGATGTTGACCTCGCAACCGATATGAAACATCTTGCCGAACTGATCAATCACATAAGGAATGGGTATGATCTCGCGACAGGATCGCGCATGATGCCACATAGCGATACTGTGCGGTCATTCAAACGTGGGTTTGCAAGTAAGGGATTCAATTTTCTGGTGCGAACAATCTTAAGATCGAAATTGCACGATCACCAGTGTGGATTCAAGGCATTCAGACGGGAAGCACTCCTTGATCTGCTGGATCAGGTACGTGATAAGCACTGGTTCTGGGATACCGAGATTCTGGTTCGAGCACAGCGATCCGGCTATATGGTGGCAGAGTTTCCGGTGAGATGGAGATCTGGTGATAGCAGCAAGGTCGATCTGAAGCGGGATGTGGTCGGGATGGGTGGAGCGATTATTCGATTGTGGCTGGAGTTTACATTCAATGCACATAACAAAGCGTAAGATTGTTCTAACATCGATCCTTGCAATCGTGATCCTCTTTTTAATCGCAGATCTAATCGGAGTTGGTGATATCGCAGATATGCTGCGCAATGCATCGCCTGCGCTCATATTGCTCTCCATACCGATCTATCTGGTCTCCTGGCCCCTGCGTGGCGTACGGTATCAGCAGATCCTCATGCAGATGAATTACAGAGAAAAATTGAACTTTCTGGTCGGATGTATCTTTCTGAGCCAGTCCGCAAACGTGGTGCTGCCAGCACGCATAGGAGATGTTGCCCGCGCATATATCCTGAAAAAGATGAAGAACATCCCATTTTCCACAGCCCTCTCCTCCCTCGTTGTTGAGCGAATATTTGATGTTCTTGCGATCACTCTTATCGGTGGCTTTGCTATATGGGCGGCGCGGGGTTTGCTGATCGATCGATGGATCACAGACCTCGTTACAATCGCCGGACTCGGTATGTTAATCGCATTCGTGGTGATGATTGTGTTTCTGAGAAGTTACACAAAGATTGGCGGAGCTATCACACGTTTTGCCAGGGAAATTGCTCTGGCGTCCACGAATCCACGTACTTTTGCCATCATCCTCGCAAGTTCGTTATTAATCTGGTTTTTCGATATCCTCACATGCTTTGTGATACTGAACGCCTTTCCGGAGACTGTATCAACTCCCATGATTCCGATGATCGCTCTTGTATTTCTTGCAATCACTGTTGGAAATCTAACAAAGATTTTCCCGATCACGCCTGGTGCGATAGGGACTTACGAGGCTGTGCTGACTGCTATATTCAGTCTTGGCGGCATTGATCCGAGTATCGGCTTTGCTGCTGCCGTGCTTGATCATGCCGTGAAAAATTCGATGACGTTGATATTCGGAAGCGTGTATCTCTCTCACTTTGGTCTGAGCTGGGCGCGGCTTGTGGAGCAGGCTGAAATATAGTTTGAGTCTTGGAAATTGCGAGCGAACCTTAATCTACCACTCCATCACAAAACAAAAAACATGCCCCGAGTAGCAGTCGGAGGAACGTTCGATCCACTGCATGATGGTCACAAAGCGCTCCTCAGCAAAGCATACAAATTTGGCAGTGATGTGGCGATCGGATTGACATCGAACGATCTTGCTAGAAAGCACTTGCAACCGGTCGCTGATTACAGAGAGAGGAAGCGTGAACTGGAGCGGTACGTGACCGACCACTTCGGAGTATCGCCGGAAATAATAACCCTGCACGATCCTTATGGCGCCGCACTGGCAGAATCCTTCGATTACATCGTGGTCTCTCCGGAAACGTATTCTGTTGCGGAAACGATCAACGAACTCCGTGTGAAGCGAGGCATGCCCGAAATCGAGATTGTTCTGGTGCCTTTCGTACTGGCAGAGGACGGCATACCGATCTCTTCCACACGCATCAAGAATGGCGAGATCGATCTGCATGGAAGGTTGATAAAAGATTACGAACAAAGGTGACCCGATGACCGAGATATCCAGCATGATCATCACGCACACAAAAGCGAGCATCGGAGATATTGAAAGCGCGTGGCATGGCACGGTCGAAGATCTGCTGCATACACTGCATTCGCATGAACTGGTGCATGAGTGTGCGGTGCTAATGACGTGTAATCGTGTGGAGGTGTATGTGGTATCGCCAAAAGGGAGCAAGGTTCTCTTCGAGTATGTGAAGAAGATGGGCGTGCCTGACAGGATTATTGAATTCAATGACCACGAAGAATCATTGATGCATCTCTTAAGGGTTGCATGCGGACTTGAATCGATGATCGTTGGCGAGGATCAGATACTCGGACAGATCAAGGATCTGTACCATACCGCAAGAGAGGCAGATGTCACTGGAAAGGTGCTGGATACCGCCTTCGATAAGGCGATCCATGTTGGTAAGAGGGTGCGAGCAGAGACGCGGATCGACAAGGGCTCGGTATCCATCGGATCGGCAGCAGTCGATCTTGCCGAGGATGTGCTTGGCACGCTCGAGGGAAAAACGGTTGTGATCATCGGTGCTGGTGCGATGGGGTCGCTCGTTGCACATGCGCTTGCACACAGGAATGTTTCGGCGATATATGTTGCAAACCGCACGTTTGAGCGGGCAGAAAAGCTTGCGAAGGAGTTGAATGGTTTTGCGGTCCGGTACGACGGGAAGGATAAGTATATCGCAGATTCGGATGTGGTGATCAGTGCAACATCAGCGCCTCATGCGGTCCTGACCGCGGAGATGATACAGCAGATCATGAAGAACCGCAATCATGATCTGATGCTGATCGATATCGCCACTCCGAGAGACATTGAGGAATCGGTATCCGCTCTGCCAAAGGTAAAACTCTATGATATCGATGGATTACGTGAGATCAGTGAAAGAAATCTGCGTAAACGGATGCAAGAGGTCACAAGGGTCGAAGAGATTATAGAAGAGGAGTACGAATTATTGAAACTACAGTACAAAAGGCAGCGTGCAGATAAACTTATAGCAGCACTGTATAGCCAGATACAGGACCTGAGAATCCGTGAACGCGAACGTGCGGTCAACCGGCTCTCTGCAAAGCATACGCTCGGTGATTTTGAACGCGGTGTGCTCGATGATCTGACACATGCCATAACAAACAAGGTGCTTGCAGAACCGACCAAGATACTACGCGATGCAGCGGCAGAGGATGATACTGATTTTATTACAGCGGCTGCCGCACTCTTCGGACTGGATGGGAGATGATGCCGTCAGAACGCGTGGAATCGTATGCGCGGAATGATAAATCGGTATATGCAGGCTCTGTACTTATAGTCGCGGGGTTTGGTGACTTCGGGAGGCTGGCATGGTGGGCGCGAAGGTCGGCGGGCCCGCGTGGCCGGAAGGGTTTTGTGGGGTGGATTATGTAGCGGCTGATCGTGATACGGTTAAAAATAACGAATGCGGAGATGATGCTAGCTAAATCAAACACATTCACCTCGCTTACTCAACATTTATAAAGTGATTCGCGTCATTAAGTATATGATGGTGTATACTGGGCAACCCGATAAAATCGTCAATAAAAAATTAAGGGATATTATTGTATATTTCACCTTTAAAACGAAATATTTAACCGAAATACGGCTTACGAAATTGATTTATATCGCTGAAATCTATTCTATCGAAAAATTTGGCAGAAGATTGTCGGAGATAAAATTTCTCAACTATTATTATGGTCCATGGAGTCAGGAGATTAGCTTCGCAGGAGAGGTACTGTCTGGTGGCGATATTCTGATTGAGTTTGATACAACGTTCCATGGATATGATGCATCATTTTTTAAGCCAAATGTAGACAAAACTACCATCAGCCTTTCTGAGGGGGGTATATCTATATTGGATGATGTTTTAAATGATTGGGGATTTAAAAAAACGCCTGAAATAATTGAATATACAAAATCTACATCCCCCTACAAAAATTCCGAATTCGGAGAACAGATAAATTTCGATGAGCGCATCGAAGAATCCATATCTATGATTATTGAGAACGATGATAACATCATCAGTGGTACCCTTGACGCGATAGAAGAATATAAAACGGGACTTGGAAAAACTTTTAAAACTAAAGAGAACCTCCTAAACTATCTTCAAAGCTTGTAATGAGGTTTTATGGGTTTTATTTTTCGCACAGAACCCAAATTCGATAAAAGCTTTGAGAAACTGACAAAGAAAGACGATGCGCTAAAAGAAAGGGCGCTCAAGAAGATTGATGAGATATGTACAAAGCCAGAAATAGGAAAACCTCTTAAAAATAAATTAAAAGGCACACGAAGGGTTCAGATAGGTCATTATGTTATTATTTACGCAATTTTCGGGAATGAAATTGTGTTTTTGAACTTTGATCACCACGATTTTGCATATAAATAAATGTTGCTTATCTATACTCACCCCAACCTCTACCCGCGCTCACACCAACGCGCGACCTCCGAGCCCCACGAATGCCTCCGAATTCATTCGGGTGTGACACGGCTGGGGCTTTTTCTTTACCAGTTAATTTTATTTTTTATATAATATATTTATATTTATTTGATTACAAACATGTCCAAAAATTAAATTGATGAGACACTATCCATCATTTGATCCGGAAGGGGCAGCCATCCGGATCGGGATACATATCGACGTTGACAATAACGCCATCCACGCCCGACGCATCACAAAAATCGCTCTTCATGTATACAGTGTTTCC
>JAYEGV010000151.1:0-1591 GCA_034659235.1 Methanobacteriota archaeon | reverse complement strand
CTGATGTGGGCGGCACAGGTATGTGGACCAGTGATGCAACAAAGAACGCACCGGTCATGACCGAGACCTTTGGTATCTCTTCGGCGATGCCGCGATCCTTTGTGCCCCACCAGAGTGTTATCGCCAGTAGCGCAAGTGTCACGCTCCAGCCAACCGCTACAACCGGAAAGGATAAGACGCCGTAAGATATGTGCATTATTCCTTTTCTCCAAAAAAATGGTTACAGGGGATGATACCCCTGTTCACCTTACTTCCGCCTCATCGCAATGAAAAGTGCTGCAAAGAGACCGATTGCGACAAAGATCGCTCCAAACGCGGGTGAGGCTGTTGCGGATGATGCTGCATGTTCTGCTGCCTGCTTTGCCTCTTGCGCTGCACTCCTGGCTTCCTGTATCGCCTTCTGAAGTTCCGCAGATGATGCGAATCCTTTTGCTGGGAACGACTCGAGCACCGGAACAATAAAGACACCTCTTATGGTGCGTCCTCCGGTATCGCTCTCTTTCGCTGCACAGACAAACCAGATTCCAGGCTCGTCAAGGGTGTACGAGAAGTCTCCGTTCTGATTGGTCTTGACCTGTCTCGTGAATACCATCGGCGGATCATACGAGAACTTATCCTCTGCGACCTCCACGATCTCCTTACCAAGTTCCAGTGTGTGGTACTTCTCGACCTCAACAGTGGCATCCGGAAGCAGCTGACCCATGTACTTCGCATTTCCGGAGAAGACAAAGCCCTCTTCCATGCCGTACGGTCGCATGTATGGGATGACCTCGGTCTGCCCCGTTGCAACCTCTGAATCCCAGCCAAACCATGTCTCCATACCGCAGTGGATGACAGCTTTGCAGTAGTCGATCAGATTCTCATCAGCGTCGTCGTATTTGACCAGCACGATGGAATCGCCATCCTGGTCAACAGTAAACGTTGCTTTGTAAGCTACAAAATCGCCTGGAGTTCCGTCCTCGTGCTGCCCTGGAACAGTGATCTCTACAGGTGTTAGCTGCTCAACGGTACCATCTGGCTTCGTGACAGAGATTTCTGGCGCAGATGCCATGTTGAAGGATATATGCTCGTAAGGGTGTCCCCACATCACATATACCGTCTTTGTCTCGCCAAGCGATGCTATGTAGTCCTCAGGTGTCACATCCCAGACGGTATCCTCACTGTCACTTGGAAATACCATCGTAAAATGCGCACCTGCCATGCCTGTACACGCAATCAGCAGTAATGCTGCGAATGCGGTTGTTATTAGGTTTTTGTTCATGTTTGTTACCTCCTGTGTTACTTATACATACGAGATATACGATGATAGTATCTCGATTCGTACTTTGTTACGATCATACACTATATATGGTTTATGGGCGACACATCCACATACAATGAAACTCGCAATCATCGCCGGAACCCCCGGATCAGGAAAAACATCGATACTCATGCACACCATCGCATATCTAAGGCAGAGCGGCATCATGCCTGCGATAATCAAGGTGGACTGCCTGTTTACAGAGGATCATGCCAGATTCAACCGGCTCGATCTGCCGGTTCGTGTCGCTTTATCAAAGGATATGTGTCCGGATCATTTCGCTATTTATAA
>JAYEGV010000150.1:0-1592 GCA_034659235.1 Methanobacteriota archaeon | reverse complement strand
TCTCCATTTCCACAATACATTTATGAAAACAGAGTCACGTATATCCTATGTTTCCAATGAACGATCATATCAGCATACAAAATCATCATCTCACAATCGGCGGCGTTGATGCGGTCTCGCTTGCAGATGAATATGGCGCGCCACTGTATGTGACTGATGAGCAGCGGATACGCAGGAACTTTCGTACATTCAAAGAAGCATTCCCGGATGCGGATATCTACTATGCTGCAAAGGCGAACTGGAATCTTGCAATCCTGCGAATCCTCGCGTCGGAAGGCGCGGGTGCCGATGTCTTCTCTGATGGCGAACTCTATGTCGCGCTCCTTGCAGGCATTCCGCCTGATAAGATTCTCTTCAATGGTAACTCAAAGACAGCATACGAACTGCAGATGGCAATCGATTCCGGAGTTCGTATCTCCATCGATTCGCCGGATGAACTGCATGTACTCTCAGATCTGTCTGTTAAATCCGGTAAAACAGTGGATGTCGCATTCAGAGTCAATCCTGATGTATCTCCTGATACTCATCCAAAGATTGCAACAGGTCTGGCAACCTCAAAGTTCGGAATAGGGTATAAGGATGTATTGAACGTTTATGAAGAGGCAAGGGAACTGCCAGGAGTAAATCCGGTTGGGATACACTGTCATATCGGATCGCAGATCACTGATGTATCTCCTTTCGGCGAGGCGGTGGAACGGATGATGGATCTGGTCGAACAGATCACAAAGCTTGGTATCGATCTCGAATTCGTTGATCTCGGAGGTGGGCTCGGCATTCCGTATCAGAAGGATATGAAGACGCCTGAACCACGCGATCTCGCAGATATAATCCTTCCGGTATTTGATGCGCGATCAAGGAGTATAGGAATTGCTCCGAGACTCGTACTCGAACCTGGCAGATACATCGTTGGTGATGCAAGCATCCTTCTTGCGGGAGTGAACACCGTGAAGCGGTCAGCAAGAAACTTCGTGGGCGTGGATGCCGGTCTCAATCTGCTGATCCGTCCTGCGATGTATGACGCATACCATCATGTGGTTGTTGCGAACAGGGCAGACCTTGCTTATGAGGAAACTTATGATATCGTGGGACCGATCTGCGAATCAGGCGATATCATTGCGAGGGATCGTAAACTGCCACTGATCGAACCAGGCGATATTGTCGCTGTACTCGATGTTGGTGCGTATGGATTTTCCATGAGTTCCCAGTACAACGGGCGTCTGAGGTGTGCAGAGGTTCTGGTCTGCGATGGTTGTGTGGATGTGATACGTGAGCGGGAATGTTATGGAGATCTGATCGCGAAGCATGTTGTGCCAGCGCGGCTGCTCGGGTGATTGGATCTGGCTACGGTATAAAAGCCCGTCCGAAAGATATACCGATAGGCTTTCCAACCACGAGATTGCACAAGATTAACACAGAAATCTCGTGTAAATCTGTGTAATCTTGTGGTTAGCAGCTTTTCTGATAAGTTCTAAGAGACTCCCCGGTCATCTCAGCAGGTTTCGGTATACCTAATATCTCCAGCATCGTAGGCGCGATATCTGCGAGTTTTCCGTTCCTGATGCGCACCATCTGATCCGTAACCAGTATCAGCG
>JAYEGV010000149.1:0-8727 GCA_034659235.1 Methanobacteriota archaeon | reverse complement strand
CAACCACTCCAACCTCCACATCCATCACGGCACTCCTCGAAGTCACCAAACCCCGCAACTATATGTACAGAGCCTGTATGTCTTTTTTTTCTTCGGCGATGCTTCGCATGTATCCGAGTTAGTACTGAACTCATCCTGAAGCGACAGAACACGAGACCCCGAATTGAGCAACTTCAAAACGTTCGCATAACACCAGACGACGTGACAATCCCGTTCATATTATGTGACATGCCCAACGATTGATCAAACAATGGCGCGCAAGCAGCATGATCATTTTTATCGAATGGCAAAGAAGGAGGGCTATCGATCAAGAGCAGCATACAAACTCAAACAGATCGATGAACGATTCCATGTCATCAGACGCGGGGACACTGTTGTCGATCTGGGTGCCGCTCCTGGCGGCTGGCTGCAGGTGGCAGAGGAACTATCCGGCGGCACGATCATCGGTGTGGACATCCAGCCGATCCGAAGCCTTAACGGTGTTATCACCATCAAAGGAGACATCACATCAGAGGATACCGTAAGTAGAATCAAACAACTGGTCAAAAATGCAGACGTCGTGCTCTGCGATGCTGCTCCCAATCTCTCTGGCGACTGGAGTTATGACCATGCACGATCGATCGATCTTGCCGAACATGCACTTCTCTGCGCAGAGCAGATATTAAAACCGGGCGGCAATTTCATTGTCAAGGTGTTTCAGGGCGATCTGTTCTCTTACTATCTGCAAAAGGTGCGATCGCTATTCAAAAACGTGCGTGCCCATTCACCTGCAGCCTCGCGTAAGGAGAGTGCGGAGATGTATATCATTGCGAAGAAGTTCCGAGGGAACTAAAACATTGATGGCACTATCTTTCAGTAGCTAACACTTTTACACTATCCACATCTACCGAACACCTAATTCAATAATTCTAACCGCAGAGAACGCGGAGAACGCAGAGTTTTAAGACTGTTTTAATTCGTGCTGGGTTTTCTGACGCCTCTGCGCACTCTGCGGTAAAACTTGGTACGATCTAAAAATGTTAGCTACTGAAGGCACTATCTAAAAATCTAGTGATTTCTGCGATTACATGATTCGTGTCATTCGCAACATTCGTGAAATTCGTGTTTTGATACTTTGTCCGAAATCAGCATTGGAAGATCACGAATGTGACGAGTTTCACGAATGGCACGAATGTTTGTAGCTATATGTTTGACCACCAAAAACCTGAGTGTATTTCACTGGAAAATCTGATTGTGCCATCGGAAATACATAAATCCGATGCATCCATATCAATCAGCATGGTATTGTGTAAGGCATGTGATGGCAGAGGATTCATCATTATCGAGGAGAAGAAGTGCCCCTCTTGCAAGGGCACTGGAAAAGTAAGATCAATCAATCTGAGTGAATTATCTGAGAAACAGTTGAGTCAGGCTCTCGATGGTTCCTGCCCTGTCTGCAATGGAACAGGGAGGATCGAGATAACAGAAAAGTGCCAGGAATGCAATGGCTATGGAGAAATCAAGGAATGCAGAATCTGCGGTTCGTTGTTCAGTGGGGATGGCGATCTCTGTGAGAGATGTACAGAAAAGCCATCAGTGTATCTTTTGAGCAATCTGTGTGATGTGCGTGACCTTCGGGTGGGTGATGTATATGAAGGATCGGTCAGCGGGGTTGTGGATTTCGGGGCGTTCGTTGACATGAATAAGAAGGTGCGTGGACTTGTTCACTCAAGCAATCTGAATTCGGAGGTTAACATTGGAGATACCGTGCATGTGCAGATAAAAAATATAAAGCCAAACGGAAACATAGAATTGATACCAAAAAAACTGGGAGAATATCAGATCGTAGAAGTAGAGAGGGATTTTCCAGGATGCACAAGTTCTGAACTTTCAAAGTATATCGGAAAGACGATATCCGTTGCAGGAAGGGTCATTCAGGTAAAGCAAACAGCAGGACCAACGATATTCACCATACTCGATCATTCTGGTACGGTCGTATGCGCTGCATTTGAGCGTGCTGGCGAGCGTGCATATCCTGAGATCGATACAGGTGCTATCGTGAAGGTGATCGGGGAGGTCTCGCTCCGAAATCGGGATATCCAGATTGAAGTTGCGACTATGAGGCGTATGCTCGGCAGCGAGGCAGCCGGGATAGAGGATCAGATCGAAGATGCACTCGATGTTACCTCCGAGCCACATGACGTCGATTTTCTGATTGAGAGTGACGTACTGTCAGCGCTCAAGGATGGTATGCGTGCAGTTGCAAAGCGGATTAGGAGAGCGGTATTTTCGTCCCAGCCAATCGTTATCAGACACCATGCTGATGCAGATGGAATGACTGCAGCAATCGCAATTGAGAGGGCGGTTCTCCCGCTGATACGGGAGGTTGGCGGAACGGATGCAGAGTATCATTTTTATCGAAGATCACCTTCAAAGGCTCCTTTCTATGAGATGATGGACATTGTCAGGGATCTGTGTTTTGCTCTCGATGATCAGGCGCGACATGGGCAGGATCTGCCATTGGTCGTCCTCGTGGATAACGGGTCAACCGAGGAGGATATGTCAGCATTCAAGCATACCGCAGTCTACGGGATCGATGTCGTCGTGGTTGATCACCACCATCCTGATGCGGTTGTGGATCAGTACCTCTGCGAGCATGTGAACCCGTATCACGTGGGCGGCGATTTCGGGGTCACGGCAGGGATAATATGTGGTGAGATCGCAAGAATGATCAATCCTGAGATAACAGAGGAGATCAAGCATCTTCCTGCAGTGGCTGCTCTTGGCGATCGCTCAGCGGCGGTGGAGGCGAGAGGCTACATCGAGCTCGTGTCTGATCGATATACTGTATCCGACCTCTCGGATATCGCACTCGCACTCGATTATGCGGCATTCTGGTTGAAATTTCAGGATGGCAGAGGGCTTGTGAATGACATCCTCAATTTCGGAAAGCTTGACCGCCATCAAAAACTCGTGAAACTGCTCTGTGAGCAGGCAAGAAGCGCGATCGATGATCAACTGAAGGTATGCATGCCGCATGTGTTGACGCAGAAACTCCCGAGTGGGGTATCGCTGAACGTGATCGATCTCGAGCATTTTGCGCACAAGTTCACATTCCCGCCACCCGGAAAGACCTCTGGCGAGATTCATGACCGTATCTGCAAGAATTGTGATGGGGCTGTGGTGACCATCGGATATGGTCCTGATTTTGCTGTGATCAGGTCGCGTGGTGTTGCGATGAACATTCCGGTCATGGTTCGGGAACTGCATGAAGAACTTGCTGACGCAGGTGTCAGTGGCGGCGGGCATCTGGTTGTCGGAAGCATCAAGTTTGTGGAGGGAATGAGAAAAGAGGTGCTGCAGAGGCTTGCTCTGAAGATCGGGGGGCTGGAGGTTGTTTAGGTTGAGGGGTGGTTGCCCGACGAACTCAAGCAGATGCCATCGCTGCGGTTCATGTCAGTCGGGACCAGGTATTTCAATCATCGCAGGTCACCCTCAAATCTTACGGTGATATCTGGGGAATGGTTATCGGCAAGCGATTCAATAGCTCTTATAATCATCTGGACTTGTTGCGGGTCGATGTTGTGTAAAATCACGTGCTGCCGAACTCTTCCATCGAATTTCATAAGACCCCATCTTCTTTCAGCCCTTTCTTATCTTGACTTTGTCAGATTTACCCGAACTCATCGTGATCTGCACTCATCTATCATATGTATAGTAGTTAGATATATTAATACCGCCTTCCACATAAAGTCCATCCACCAATAAAAGAGGGAATAATGGATGGCATAAGCTTTAACTTATACACCAACGATCTATATCGAATATTCGTTAAATTAAAGCACCTCCACGAAGAATATGCATCACATTTCCGCAGCAAGCACCCTACCGCTGCGAAGACCGCGGTGAAAGCCGGTCAACCCCTGCTTCTTCGCAGGCGTCTCCCCTAACGGAGCATGTGGCGTCTCTGCCGCGGCATCTTCCACAGCCGGTGCAGACTGGCTGCGTAATCGTCCACAATCCATGTCGCGCCTGCCGCGGTGCCCGCGCTGAGCATCATCGCTCACAAACCAGTACGAGACCCGATTACACAATCATGCTTTTTCATAACAACCATGTCCAGTGTGCTACTCATCCCACATCGCAGTCGTATAAATAGCTTCTGCATCACA
Source organism: Methanobacteriota archaeon (assembly GCA_034659235.1). Classification (GTDB taxonomy): domain Archaea; phylum Halobacteriota; class Methanosarcinia; order Methanosarcinales; family Methanogasteraceae; genus Methanogaster_B. The sequence continues at coordinate 4,576 of JAYEGV010000149.1, read as the reverse complement.
ATTTCTGCACGCGTGCCCCTTCCCATCATAACCACTCATCATCGCCCGCATCGCCAGCCCAGACGTTGCGCCACGTACCATCGCCGCAGGCATGTTTTAGTCTTGGGGTTATGAGAGTCGCACAAATATGTTTATCCTCACATCAGATCATAACCGACCATGAAGATCGCAGGAATCGACGAAGCTGGCAAGGGTCCGGTGATCGGACCGATGTGTGTTGCAGGCGTGCTGGTCGAGGAAGATAATCTTCACCTGATTGAAGAACTTGGTTTGAAAGACTCCAAAAAATTGACTCCGAAAAAACGTGAATTTTTTGACGTAAAAATCAAGGAAAGAGCGGATGGGTGGTTTGTACTGGAGGTGAGCGCGCATCAGATCGATGAACTGCGTACTGTTATGACGATGAACGAGATCATGGTTCGATGCTATGCAAGGGTACTTGAAAACCTGAGACCGGAATATGCGTTTCTGGATGCTGCAGATGTCAATGAAGAACGTTTCGGCAGAAACGTGCAGAACGACTGTGAATATCAGGTCAGGGTTACTGCGCGGCATAAAGCCGATGAGACATACCCGATCGTTGCTGCGGCGTCCATCATCGCGAAGGTTCACAGGGATCGTGCAGTTGATCTGCTGCGAAGAGAAGTTGGCGATTTTGGCAGCGGGTACCCGTCCGACCCCAAAACCATGCGATTCCTGCAGGAATGGTTCTGCGAGCACAGGAGTTTTCCGGAATGTGTGCGGCATTCATGGAAGACCACAAGAAATGTGATTGCATCCGCAGCGCAAACAACATTGTGATCATACAGATGGATTTTTATATGAAAACATACAACAACCTCTGAATAAGAAAGAAATTGGGTGCAGTCTTTATGACATACAATTTTGGCATTTCCAGACTGGATGAACTGATCGGAGACATCAGAGGCGGTACAAACATCGTGATGATCGGTCCTCCTATGAGCGGCAAGGATGATATTATAAATATTATCGCATATCATGGGTTGATCAATAACAATGCCGCTGTGATTGTTTCAACGCGCGAGCCAGGAAACAATGTGCTCGAATGGTTCGGACACCATGATACCAACATCCCGATGGATCATATCGGGATTGTGGACTGTGTTACGCGCACTCTCGGGTTTGGCGCACCCGATACTGAGAATATCAAGATGGCATCGAGCCCTGTTGATCTCACAGGCATCGGTGTCAAGATCAGTCAGTTCTTTGAGCACTTCTGGATGGATCTGCAACTGCGGGAAACGAGGCTGTGCATCAATTCGCTGTCAACGATTCTAATGTACTCGAATCTGCCGACAGTGTTCCGGTTTTTGCATGTCTTCACAGGTCGTATCAAAGCAGCGAACGCGCTTGGCGTATACGTGATCGAGGAAGGGATGCACGATGATAAGACCATTGTGACACTTAAGCAGTTATTCGATGGTATGATTGAGATCAGGGAAGGGGAGGCTGGTTATCAGATCCGGGTTGTTGGACTTACACCAAAACCAACACCATGGTTTGATTACGAGATTGATGGTGTAAATATTATACTACGGGGTTAGTGAATATGATAGAGACAGGAATACCTAAACTGGACGATTATCTACTCGGAGGTATCCCGGAAGGAAAATCGCTGGTATATTATATATATCCTGGGGTTGAAGGTAATGCGTTCGGGATGCAGACTATGTATCATGCCATATCAAACGGGAGATACGGTATTTATGTCGCATCCAGCACCGATCCACAGATGATCAGGGAACAATTCGATGAGCTTGGATGGAATACCGATGAATGTGGGGATCGATTCATCGTCGTGGACGCATTTTCCGGATTGATCGGTGCGGATTCGCGTGAACGGTATGCTGTATCTGATCCTGAGGATATCAACAGTTTGACTCAGTGTATCAGGCAGGCGATGGAGGATATGCGTGAACCTGGCGTTATCGTGTTTGAATCGCTTTCGACGATTATGGATCTGTGCGGGGAGTTTGAAACGCTCGATGCACTCGAGGAGTGGAACCAGTATGCGATGCTGTATGATCACGCGATGGTTTATAATTTTACAGCATGGCCCTATTCAGAGGATACGTTATTGCACGTAAAGGAAGATATTTGTAATTCTGCTATTTCCATTGGTGGAATTGCAGAGGGAGTTATTTTTGGACAGTATTTTGGTATATTGAAAGCAGACTGGATGGATATATCCAGAAAGTGTGTGTTATTCAAGGTTTTGAAGCCGGGTGGCATACGCGTGTACATTCCAAAGATACTCGTTACAGGACCGTTCGATGCTGGCAAATCCACGTTTGTGCATGCGCTGTCGAACAGGGCAGTATCTGTGGATCGACTTGGTACGACCATCGCACTCGATCATGGGCATATCGATTACAGAGGATTCGCTGCTGATATATTCGGAACGCCTGGACAGGAACGGTTCGATCCGATCGTAAAACTGCTCAGCGGAGAGGCGATGGGTATCTTTCTTGTTCTTGATTCGACAAACGCCGCGGATTTCGTACGCGGTAAGCGAATGTTAGAGATCACGATGTCATTTGGTCTGCCGATTGTGATCATTGCGAACAAGCAGGACATGCAGGATGCGCTTACACCGGAAGAGATCAGGAAAAAGCTCAGCATGCCAGAGAATGTACCGATCATGCCCTCGATTGCAACCACCCGTGATGGTGTCTTCGAGGCATTTGAAACGCTGCTCGATATGGTGATGGAGGTGGACTAACATGTCGACATCAGAGATGCTCGGAAAAGTTCTGAATGATCTCGGAAAGGTCGGCGAGATTGAAGCGAGTGCGATAGCAACGAGGGATGGTCTTCTCATGAATGCGGATATGCATGCGAAAGGAGATCAGGAGATCTTTGTTGCGATGTCGGCAACGATGCTGGGCGCAGCAGAGACTGCCACATCCGAACTGGGTAAGGGCATACCGAATCGGGTGATCGTGGAAACTGACGATGGGAAATTGGTGTGTATGGGCGCTGGACCGAAGGCTCTTGTGGTGGTGTTGACCGCTCCAGAGGCTGGACTTGGTCTGGTTCTCGTTGAACTGGCAAAAGCATCAGAAAGGATTAAGAAACTGATATGAAACCTGTGATCAACATCGGGAAAAGTGGAGTTACAGATCAGGTAATAAACGAGATTAGAGAGCAGATGAAGGGAAAAAGCACAATCAAGATACGAATTCTGCGAAATGCTCCAGCGAGCGCTACTGAGATTGCCGAAGAGGTTGTATCAAGAACAGGTTTCGGATTGGTCGAAGTGCGTGGGCGCACCGCTATACTCAGACGATGATGCACTCATCGCACCGCTTCCTTATGCAGTACTGCTTTCCGTACGCAACGATCAGCGCATGAAACTCCTGATATAATGATACATCCCTTGGCAGCGAGTCCTCGAAATATCGTTGCAGTGTTTCATATCCGCCAGTTACGCCAAGACACTCACAGATTCGTTTGGTATAGGCATCGATCACGAATACAGGTTTATGCGCAGCATACAGTATGATGCTGTCCGCAGTTTCAGGTCCGACTCCTTTCAGTGATAATAATCCCTTTCGGAGTTCATCAACCGGTCTTTCAAGGATTTCAGATAGTCCGTTCTCTCTGAAATACTGCGATAATAATTGCAACCGCTCTCTCTTCTGCCTGTAAAATCCTGTGCACCTGATACATTCCTCGACTGTATCCTGATTCGCGTCTGCAAGAGCGTATGGCGTCAGCAGCGATTGCGCCTTTAGATTCTTGATTGCCTGCTCAACACTCTCCCATCGGGTCTGCTGGGTTAGAATAGCGCCCACAATGACCTCAAACTCGGTTTCGGCGGGCCACCAGTGCTGGGGTCCGAATTTGCCCAGCAGTTGGTGGTATAATTCGAGTAGGTGATCAGGCATTCTATCTCGACTTTGGTGTGCTATCGGATAAATGTTACCATGAAAGAATCGGCAATCACGCCTTTGCGTGAATCTTCCGATTCGCACTTCAGGTGACAATTCCACGGGTCCACCGGGTATCAACATAACGTTATCATCGAGGATCACTTTGCCCACAAACATCGGAAGTTCAACAATATCGCCTGTAGCCAGGGTAAATGTATCATGACTGAAAAATTGAGATCCATTTTGTCCAGCATTTCTCGCATCTTACGGTGCTGCGGAGGAAATGGGTTATTCGCAAGCGATTCAACAGCCTCTATAATCCTCGGAATTTGTTGCGAGTCGATGTTGTGTAGGTCTCGTGTTGCTGAACTCTTCCATCGGATTTCATAAGAGTCCATCTTCTTTCAACTCTTTCTTAAGATGTTCAAATGTTATCGTGGGATCCTCCCGGCGTTCGGCGATGATCGATAGGTCGTGGAGGTCTTCTAAAAGTTCCTCATACTTCTCAATTGAGAGGATCACTGCTGTTTTTTGCCCTTTTCCATCCACGACATACTGCTCTTGAAGCATTCTCATGTTTTTACCTCATATCCGGTTAATTGTAATCGATACTTCACTCTATGGAATCGAAATTATGATAAATCTATCGCGCCACCTGCCACCTGCAGGATCGTCAGAGC
>JAYEGV010000148.1:0-1607 GCA_034659235.1 Methanobacteriota archaeon | reverse complement strand
ATGCAGATAATTTTAAAAGTCGAATTGAAGTATGCTTCTTTGTGGGAGAAGTTTAAAAAATGTAGGAAATTTTCTAAAACGTGAGTTGTTACGTTTGGTTTTAGAAAGTTTAGAAGTGCGCATAATGCGTACCAACAAGATTTCGCCTGCCTGAGCAGGAATAGTTCTGCACAATGGGTTTTGGAAGGTGATATCAAAGGCTGCTTCGATAAAAACCCGTATCTCGATACTGAGTATTATGAATTACGGAAGAACAGATGAACTGCTTGAAATCTGATGATCAAACGCCACAGAGAACGAAACTGCTGCCCGATACGGAAAAGGTTACAAAATGCTTGTCTGCGAAGCAGCGTCGAAGGCAGCAGCATGCGGTGAAAGTCGCACGTACGGTTCTTAGACGAGGAGGCACGAGTAATCGCGTCTTCTTAGCCTACCCCTCTGTAATTGATGGATAAAAAAAGAAAAAAGAAGATCACTTCACCTCGATCTTCTTCACCTCTGGCAGCGCAGTCTTTACCATCTCTACCCGCAGCACCCCGTCCTTCAATGTGGCATCGACCTTATTCGGATCAACCTCTGTTGGTAGTGGCATTCTCCGGTAGAATCTGGAATAGCCGCGCTCTCTTCGAACGTATCCCTCGCCCGTCTCTTCCTCCTCCTTGCTCTTCTCAGCTGTTATCTCAAGCAGGTCTCCGCGGACGCTCACTGTGATATCTTCCTTCTCGACGCCGGGCACATCAGCCGTGACCAGAATCCTGTCTTCTGTGTCCTGCACATCCACGGATGGGGTCGCTGTTTCCATGATCTCCTCGCCAGCCCGTGTTGGCAGTAATCTCTCAGCTCCGATCGGTTCGAACTCTCCGGCAATCCTGTTCATCCATTCCTGCATCCTTCGCAGCTCTTCAAATGGGTCTAACCATCTTCTGTACATCGCTACCACCTATGAGTTTGGTGCGGATGTCATCGTTTTTTATGGACATAAACCTATCGTTCGCTCTTCCAAGCAGCCAGCGTAAGCCCCCCCCGTGTTCAACAAACCTTCAAGAGCACCCTGCCGCTCAATGTGATTGTAATCTGCTTGCTCTTGCCGAGTGGTGTGATCTCGATCGCACGCATCTCCGCCAGTTTCGCGCACTGGCGCGAGATTGTGCTATCTGATAACCCAAGTCGTGCTGCAACCTCTGTGAGCGCTGTGGGCTCATGCCCCATAACATCATTCAGTATCTGCCATGTCTTTTTATCCAGTGTTCGGGTGATATGCGGCAGTTCGATCTCCCGCAGTTCAAGATCGATGTCGCTCCAGTTTGTGATTTTGTAGATCGATCTGGAGAGAGACATGCATGCAGCAGTGAGTGCGATCAGAATTTCCCTGGGACCGCCAGATAGGTTTACGATGACCTTACCGTCAGGCATGATTGGGGGCGAGGCTGCGCATATCAGATCCATGGTTACGCATAAATAGAAGTTATACCAAACGATTTCAGGTCGTGTACGTCGGTCATTGAACAGGCACCCTGAATCTCATCAATTCTCCTAATGTCCATACATGATCTGTGAGTCCCTCCGCCATTGCGGGCGTCCTTTTCATCCATCTCCTGTTTCCGTCA
>JAYEGV010000147.1:0-8827 GCA_034659235.1 Methanobacteriota archaeon | reverse complement strand
GATTGTTCCAACATACCTGATAACCCGGGATGCTACCTCTTCAAAGACGACTCCGGGAGGATCATCTATGTCGGAAAAGCAAAGAATCTGAGAAATAGGGTCAGAAGCTACTTTCAGAAGGGCGATCTCGACCCAAAGACAGAAGCGCTGATCCGAAACATCGATTCTGTCGATTCTATTGTTACCGACAATGAAGTTGAGGCGCTGATCCTTGAGAACAATCTCATAAAAAAGAACAGCCCGAAGTACAATATCGATCTCAAGGATTCAAAGCGGTATGCCTACATCGAATTAACAGAAGAAAAGTTTCCTCGACTCTTAATTGCAAGAAGAAAGGATGATACCGGTAAATTCTTCGGACCGTTCGTCTCAGCCGCAGCGCGTGACCATATCCTGTCTGTTCTGAAAAAGACATTTCAGATCAGAACATGCAATAGGATGCCAAAAAAACCGTGCTTGAGATACCATATCGATCTATGCCAGGCGCCATGCATCGGAAATATCAGCAGCGCCGAGTACGCTGAGAGGATACGGGCAGTCGAATTAATTCTCAGAGGAAGGACAAATGAGCTCATCAAATCCAAAAAGCGTGATATGAAGGAAGCATCGGACAGACTCGATTTCGAGCACGCGTTAAAACTGCGCAATCAGATCGAAGCGATCGAACTCCTCAAGGAAAAACAGAACATGGAACTATCGAAGAAATACGATGAGGATATCATAAATTACATCGTAAGAAACGGGAGAGTCTATCTGATTCTATTTAACATCTACAAAGGGACCCTTGAAAACAAGCAGGAGTTTGAATTCGAGTACAGGGATAATTTTCTTGAGGAGTTTTTGGTTCAGTATTATTCGGAGAATATCGTGCCTGCCGAGATCATACTCCCGCAGGAGATCAATTCTTCACTGATCTCGTTTCTCAAGTTGAAGAGAGATGGTAAGGTATCGGTTAAGGTGCCAAAGATCGGAGATAAGAAACAGTTACTGGATCTCGTCCTGAAGAACGTGGAAGCATCATTCTTCTCTGATATCGAGAAACTGGAGGCGCTCAAAAGTGCGCTTCATCTTCCGGATATCCCGGTTGTAATCGAGTGCTTTGATATATCGCACCTCTCAGGCACATCCACTGTCGGGTCTATGGTGCAGTTCAGGGATGCAAAGCCTGATAAAAGCAATTACAGGCGGTTTAAAATCAAAACCGTCGATGGAATTGACGATACAAAAGCGATTGCCGAGGTTGTAAGAAGGCGGTATACAAGGCTTCTCAAGGAGAATTCAGAGATTCCTGACCTGATTGTAATCGATGGCGGTACCGGACAGTTGAATTCCGCGATCAAAGAGCTCAAAAAACTCGGTCTCGAAATTCCCATCATATCCATTGCAAAGAAGTTCGAAGAGGTGCATACACCGGGATTGGCGTTTCCACTACGACTTCCCAGGAGAAGCAAAGCCCTGAAACTAATACAAGAGATAAGGGATGAAGCGCACAGGTTTGCAATCAGTTATAACAGACTGTTGCGCAAAAAGGAATTATTGAAATGAAATTCAAACTGGTATCGGATTTCAAGCCAAAAGGTTCGCAGCCAGAAGCAATAGAAAAGCTGGTCGCAGGCATAAGAAAGAATTACAATTATCAGACGCTCCTCGGCGTGACCGGCTCAGGAAAGACATTTACGATGGCTAATGTCATAAGCAAGGTTCAGAAGCCGACACTGGTTCTCGTCCACAACAAGACCCTTGCAGCACAGTTGTATAACGAGTTCAGGGGATTCTTCCCTGAGAACCGGGTTGAGTATTTCGTGTCATATTACGACTTCTATCAGCCAGAGTCGTACATTCCGCAGAAGGATCAGTATATAGAGAAGGATGCCCGGATAAATCCCAAAATCGAGCAGATGAGGCTCGCTGCAACCGCATCATTATCCTCAAGAAAGGACGTAATCATTGTTTCGTCGGTCTCGTGCATATATGGCATCGGAGCTCCTGAAATGTTTCGGAAGATGGGTTTTGAGATAACAATTGGGCAGGAAATTCCAAGAAACAAATTTCTAAAAAGGCTTATAGAGATACAGTTCGAGAGGAACGATATCGAACTGATGCCTGGGAGATTCAGGGTCAAGGGGGATACGATCGATTTCATCCCAGGATATTCCAATGATATCATACGTGTGGAGATGTTCGGTGATCGTATCGAGACGATTGCTGAGATCGATAAGAACACAGGAAATGTGATCGAGAAACTTAAATATTTCTTTATCTATCCTGCAAGACACTTTGTGATCCCCGAGGACCGGATCAAAGAAGCGATAGCATCGATAAGAGAGGAACTTGAGAGAGATCTGCCTGAACTCGGAATGATCGAAGCTCACAGGTTAAAGCAGAGAACGCTCTACGATATCGAGATGATCGAGGAGACCGGCTTTTGCAAGGGAATTGAGAACTATTCGCTCCACTTCGATGGGAGAAATAAGGGAGAGAAGCCTTATTCTCTTCTTGATTACTTTGGAAGCGATTTTCTGATCATAATCGATGAGAGTCACCAGACGATCCCGCAACTGCACGGGATGTACAACGGGGATTACTCCAGAAAGAAGAATCTGGTTGATTATGGTTTCAGGCTGCAAACAGCGCTTGACAACCGCCCCCTCAAATTTGACGAGTTTGAAGAGTATATGAAGCGAAATACAGTGATCTTCATGTCAGCCACGCCAGGGGCGTATGAACGACGGGAGTCGGAGCAGGTGGTTGAGCAGATTATAAGACCCACAGGTCTTGTTGATCCCGAGGTCTTTGTGCGACCTGTTATCGGTCAGATCGATGATCTGAAGAGCGAGATTGATGCTACAATAAAACGCGGTGAGCGTATCCTTGTTACAACAATTACAAAGAGACTTGCCGAGGAATTGACAGAATATCTCGCAGAATGCGGGATAAAGACAAGATACCTCCATTCCGATATCGATACGCTTGAACGAACCGAGATAATAAGAGAACTCCGGTTGGGGAAGTTTGACGTTCTCGTTGGGATAAATCTCCTGAGAGAAGGGCTCGATATACCTGAGGTCGGGTTCATCGGAATCCTTGATGCTGACAAGGAGGGGTTCTTGCGGGACACGAAAAGCCTGATACAGACGATAGGGCGGGCTGCACGAAATGTGAACTCAACGGTGGTGCTGTATGCGGATACCATGACCGATTCGATACGGGCGGCTGTAGCTGAGACAAAGCGGCGGAGGATGCTTCAGATAGCGTACAACAGGGAGCATGGGATCGTTCCTGCGACCATCGTGAAGGCGATAAAGGAGAAGGAGATCGAGATAAAGGATGCAAAGCACATACCCAAACGAGATATTCCGAATCTGGTGATTGAGATTGAGGCAGAGATGAGGGAAGCAGCAGACAGACTCGATTTTGAGAGGGCTATCGCGCTCCGGGATAAGATGAATGCGCTTAAGAAGAGGGTTGGGTGATTAATCCGCCATTTCCTCTCTACAATCTTCAGATAGGCAGCAGCGATCCCATCACAACCGCCGCAATCAACAGAAACGAGGCAAGCATGATGATCCGGTTCGCCTGAAGGATCTGCTGCGGGGCAGGGTCAGGATATTCCCTGCCGAGAACGTACTTACCAGGTTTTTCAAGTCTGCACGAAAGGGCACCTGCGATCAGCGCCATCGGAAATCCGGAATTCGGAGACTGTGGAAGTGCGTGGTCACGTATACAGGTCTTGAGTGCGGATGCCGGACTATACGGGATGGATGCGAAAAAAATAAGAATAACAGACAATCTTGCAGGAATCCAGTTGACGATATCATCCAGTTTTGCGGATACGAAGCCGATCTTACTGAACCGCTCGTTTTTGTATCCGACCATCGAGTCGAGTGTGTTCACTGCTTTGTACACAAGAGCGCCAGAAATTCCGAATAATGCATAATAGAGTATTGGCGAGAGGATACTGTCCACAAAATTCTCAGCAGTCGATTCGATTGCTGCTGATGCAACCTGATGCGAGTCAAGTGTCTTTGTGTCCCTGCTTACAAGTGAGATCAGGTCTTTTCTTGCACTCTCAAGATCGTTTGCGGACAGATCCTTGTAGATCAGATTCGAAGAACTGAAGAGCGATCGTATCGAGAATGTCGATTTCAAAAAATACGCCATCATGAACAGACCGATGATGGGAAGATATGCGGTTATGCACGTCAATAGAATCCCAACAACAGCAGCGCATGATACACAGATCAATGCCAGCATCAATCCGGATATGTATTTCCATCGCACCCGCTCGCATATTCCGGATGTCTGCCGTATCAGCGCACCGAGCCATACCACGGGATGGATGGTGCGTGGCATCTCACCGAAAACCAGATCGATCATGATGGCGAGAACCAGCACCTGAACATGAAAATCCATGAGTATGTTGCAGCATATCGACATATTAATGTGTCCGCATGACCAAAGATGCGGACATGAACTTCGTGCATGCGAGTGATTTCCATCTCGGGTATGCCCAGTACGGTCTTGCGGAGCGGTTCAGGGACTTTGCACGCGCTTTCGATCGGGTTGTTGACTATACGATTCAGTCAGATGCGGAATTTCTGCTCATCGCCGGAGATCTCTTCCATAAAAGGAATATCAATGCCCCAACGTACATGCAGGCGTATAAAATCCTTACGAAGTTGAAGGAGCACGAGATTCCTGTGTATGCGATCGAGGGAAATCACGATCTTGCGTATCATCGGGATGTGAACAGCTGGATGCAGATCCTTGATGCGCAGGGGCTACTGCGATTGATCCGGATCAAACCGATGGAGCAATATGGGGTTATGATGATGGGGGATTTCATTGATATCAATGATGCACGCATCTTCGGTGTCAGATATCTTGGATCGCAGACGCGGGGTGTGATACCTGATATCGCAAAGGAGATCGAAACGATCAATAACATATTCGGCAAACCGGATTACACGATTCTTATGATGCATTTTGGAATGGAGGGAATACTCAGTACGACCGGCATCGGGGAGTTATCATACAATTCCTTGATTCCTTTACGTGATGCAGTCGATTATCTTGCGCTCGGACATTATCACATAAAATATGAGTATGATGGGTGGATATTCAATGGGGGAAGCTGCGAGATGGTCTCGATGGCTGAATACAATAAGCCAAAGGGATTTTACCATGTCGTGGATGGCAAAGCATCGTTTCAGAGGGCGAAAACCCGCCCGGTGGAGCGATTCGGCATCGATACCAGTGGAATACAATCCCTTCAGGATCTGTACAGCAATATCCAATCGGTCGTCGATGGAGCTTCCTGCGGGGATGCGAAGCCGCTCGTGGAGATCACGCTGCACGGCGAACTCAAATTCTCTAAAACAGACATATCCATCGAAAAAATAAGGGAGATCGCTTCTGATCGACTCGATCCATTATGGGTCAATGTGCGGATCATTGATACGAAGGAGCCGATCAGTGGCGTTGGTGATAATTTTGCCTCCAGATCAGAGATTGAGCGGTCTGTTATCGAGGAGATGGTCAAAGATTATCCGCAGTATCGGAAGCATCTGAATGATGTCGTGGATGCGATAATCGAGACGAAACAACACGCTGTTACTGGAACCGGTCCACAGATCATCCTCGAACATTTACAGAATTCGTATGATGCGGTCAAAATCAAGAATAAAGAACAGATCGATCTGCCATTTGGCAGGGGTGGCGCAGATGTGGATTAATTCTGTCGAACTCCGAAATATCAAGTCATACAAGCATGAAACCATTTCATTTAAGTGTGGGGTCAATGGCATCAGCGGGGAGAATGGCGCTGGTAAGACAACAATCATCGAAAGCGTAGGATCGGTACTCTTCAATTATCAGCCGCCGCGCCACAATCGATATTTTCTGCGGAAGGGAGAGAAATCAGGAGAGATACGGCTGTGGGTCGTTGCATCTGATGACGTGGAGTACGAGATCGTGCGATCGATTAAGAAGAGCGGATCTGGCGAGTATCGGATAACCTCGCCCACCGGGCAGATAGTGGGCAGCAAGGATGTGCAGGACTGGATTGCAGCAAACCTTTTTGACGATACCATACATCCTGAAGAGATTTCTCCCCTATTCGAGAACGCTGTCGGAGTCCCGCAGGGAATGTTCACCTCAGCGTTCGGTTCACCCCCAAGAACGAGAAAAGAGGTTTTCGACCGCATTCTGAGAGTAGATGAGTACAGAAAGGCGTTCGAGAATCTGAATGACGTTTCAAGGATAGTCAGAAGCGAAATGGAAGAGATCGAAAAGAAACATCATGAACTAAAAGGGGGTACTGCAAAATATGACGAGTTTAAAGAGAGACACGAACACGAAAGAATCAGAGTTTCAGAGATAAAAAAGAATATAATGGAACTGAAAAAAGATTTAAAGCAGTTACAACTGAAAAAAGACGATCTAAGCAAGAGAAAGAAACTGATCGACTCTACAGAGAAAGAGATAGAAAAACTGGAAGTGGATATCAAGGAGTTGAAAAGCCACATCGATATCGTAAACAGGCAGCTTGAAGAATCCCTGAATGCGAAGAGGATACTGGATGAGACGAGAGATGCAAAAGAAAAATATCTTGAATCTCAGAAAAAATTAGTGGAACTTAGTGATGAGAGAAAGAAAAAGAACCATCTTGAGAGACAGATGATGAAAAAAGATAATATGGTAAAAAATATGGAAAAAGAGCTGGAAAAAAAGAAAAATTTGTTAGAAGAACTGGAAACTCATCAGAAAGAATTGAAAGATCTAAGTCCAATGGTAAAGGAACAGGAAGAACTTGAAAACGAGATAAAGGACATAGAAGATTGGATAAGAGATATTATTTCGCTAAAATCAGATATTGACAATCTGAAAAAGGAAGATGCCTCGTTTGAAACGCTTTCAAAAGATTTGAAAGAACTTGAAGAACAGCAGAAGGAGATCGAACTGGATGTGAATAAACAGAAAGAGTTCGAAAGTAAAAAACAGATTATAACTGGAAAAAAATCAGCAATTAATTCAGAAATAAAGAATATACAAAAAAAGAAGGAAGAAATAGGCGAAACAAACCAATGTCCAATTTTATATGGAGTTAAATGTACTGAAGTCACAAGTTTTTCTGATTATTTTGAAAATAAACTCAATAACAAGATTAGAGAACTGAATTCTATAGAAAATGAGCTTAAGCTGGTCGAAGGAGAGTTAAAAAAGTTAAACAATCCAATGAAAAGAATGGAACAGAATAAATATGAAATATCTAATATAAAAGGGCAATTAAAAAGAAAATCTGATGTGCAGCATAAACTACACCAGTACGAGAGTAAGATGGTTGAATTTCACAAAACATTATCAGAAAAATACGCTTCCTATCTGATTCCAGGTGAACCGGAATTACACGAAAAGATGGAAAAAATAAAAGCAGTCATGGAAACCAGACTGAAGGAACTGAATAATCCAAAACAGCAGGCATCAAACATCGATGCACTGATGAATGCCAGGATGAGAGAATTGAATATGATCAAAATCGATGGTGGTGCCCTGCAACTGGAAAAATCCAGGTTATTTGACATAAAACTGAGATTATCCGAATTTTCAGATATCGACTCGAAGGAGAGGGAAATCAAGAAGATAATGCATGATTGTGAACCATATTACAGAAAATATCTGCAAAACGAAGCAATCGCAGGTAAAATAGATCCGCATCAACATAAATGTGATGAACTGAACCTTGAAATCTCGAAGAGGATCTCAGAAAAAGACCGTCTTCTCAGGAATCTGGATGAATATAAGCCAGCGTTCGATTGTGAAGAGTTTGAAAGAATAACAAGAAAGCATGAGGCGAAAGATAGAGACCTTAGCAGCAAGAATACCGAGTATAATGTGATATCAAAAAATCTTGAACAACTGAAAAAGGACCTTCTCGATATGGAGTCTCTGATCAGAAAAAAAGAAAGACTGAGAGGTGAGTGCGAATCAAAAAAAGGATTCTTAAGTTACATCGAATTCGTAAGAAACACACTCAAGGATTCTGCTCAGTTGATTGCAGGTAGACTGATCGAAAACATCGGGAAAGAAGCTAACAGAATATACTGCGAGATCATCAATGATTACACGCAGGAACTCAGATGGACGCACGATTATGCCATTATTGTCACGGAACATGGTGAGGAAAAGGAGTTCAATCAACTCTGCGGTGGAGAGCAGATGAGTTCTTCGCTTGCAGTGCGTTTCGCATTATTGAAGGTACTATCCGGGTGTGATGTTGTATTTCTTGACGAACCGACCCAGAACATGGATGAGATACGAAGAGAGAAACTTTCAGAGCAGATACTGAACATATCCGGATTTAAACAGATTTTTGTTATATCTCATGACGATACATTCAATGAGAAATACGAGAACGTGATCAGGGTGGAGAAGATCGATGGAGAGAGCAGAGTTGCGAGCGGTGGTGTGATATCATGATCAGATTCACAAAGTTGCATGGAAACGGGAATGATTTTATCTTGATTGATGAATACCACAATGAAATAATTAAAGACAAAGCTGATTTCGCTGCCAGATACTGTGATCGCAGGTTCGGGATAGGTGCAGATGGCGTGCTGTTTCTTTCAAAGGCGGATCATGCGGATATCAGGATGCGGCTCTTCCAGCCAGACAGATCAGAGGCAGAGATGTGTGGGAATGGCATACGCTGCCTTGTGAGGTATGCAATCGATGAAAGGTATCTGAATTCAGGAACATTCACCATTGAGACGCTCGCAGGCATAATGGAAGTCGATGTCGATTCCGAATGGATACGGGTGAACATGGG
>JAYEGV010000146.1:0-8848 GCA_034659235.1 Methanobacteriota archaeon | reverse complement strand
ATGCAGATAATTTTAAAAGTCGAATTGAAGTATGCTTCTTTGTGGGAGAAGTTTAAAAAATGTAGGAAATTTTCTAAAACGTGAGTTGTTACGGATACTTTTATAGTCATTCCGATAATAAATTGAAAAAGTTGAAAAATATAATTAACTGCAAATAAACGCTGATGAACGCAGATTTGTTAATTATAGCATCTGCGTGCATCTGCGGCTAATCATAATCGAAAGGAATTATTGCAAAAACTTTTCGGAAAGACTATAATTCTCCCGTTCCTTAGAGCCCGTCCGAAAAATATACCGACAGGCTTCCCAACCACGAGACTGCACAAGATTGACACAAAAATCTCGTGTAAATCTGTGTAATCTCGTGGTTAATAGTTTTTCGGATGGGATCTCAATCCTTGCGAACAGATTGTCTATTGATGACCGAATCCATCTCTTCATCAAACGCCGCGTGCAGTTTACCAGCATCAGGACCGCCGCCCTGTGCCATGTCCGACTTTCCGCCACCGCTGCCACCGATTCTTCCACAGATATCACGCACGATCACTCCGGCATCAAATCCTCTCTCTTGTGCATCACTGCCGACCGAGACCACAACCTTTCCACCATCACGGACGCTGCCGATAAGTGCGATCATATCCGAAATCTCCCGCATCCTGCCTGCTATCTTGATCAGTTCCTCCATATCCGCATGAAGACTGATATATGATGCGATCCTGATTCCATCGAGTGATCTGGCACCTGCAACCATGTTATTGACGAGCGCGGAGGCAAGTTCCTCCTTTAAACGCGTGTTCTGCTTTGAAAGTTCCTTCCATTCAGCAAAGAATCGATTTGCGGTATCCGGGAGTTTTTCCGGAGGCACCCGAAATATAGCGGATGTTCGCTTCAGTATCCTGTCCCGCTCCTGAGATGCGAGCACGGCTGCCTCGCCAGCAGCAAACTCGATTCGCTCAACACCATCCTGTATACGCTCGGTGTGCAGCAGTTTGATCTCTCCGATCATGCCAGTGTACATCAGATGCGTTCCAGCGCAGGCTTCCACATCATCGCCAACACGGACGACCCTGATATCCCTGCCAGGCGGAACGCCACCCTGATACAGACCGAAGCCGTACTCCTTCTCAGCATCGATCCGATCCATCCATTCTGCATACACTCTCTGGTTCTTTACAACTCCTTCGTTTGCGAGACGTTCGATCTCAGAGAATTCCTGATCTGTGATGCGTTTGAAATGCGTTATATCCAGGCGAGCCTTCGTTTCCGATTTCTGTGCTCCGGTCTGCCAGACATGATCGCCGAGAACAACCTTCGCACAGTGGTTCACGATATGCGTGGCAGTATGATGCTGGGCATGTGCAAATCTGCGTTTCGAATCGATCGTACCATTGACAAGATCGCCTTTTTTTATCAGATAGATCGAACTCTCTTTCAGTTCAGCAATCTCATGCAGAATGACTCCGTTCACGGACTGCACGTCAACCACATGCAGAACGGTGTCAGGTGTTGCAATCACTCCATGATCTGCAGGCTGTCCGCCCCCTTCTGGATAGAACAATGTCTGATCAAGGATGATATAGCTATCAAATACATCGAGTACCACTGCCTCGAATGATGCCTGGGCTGGTTCATCGTAAAACAGGCGTAACGTTTGCGGAATGCGTTTAATCCTATCGATGTGTGGTATCTTCTTTACCTCGACCGGTGCGGCAGCATGAGTGCTTGCAACCATTGAATAGAAGTTGTCAGGAAGGTCGATGTTGACGCTTTCGGCGTCTGCCACTTCCTCTGTGATCTCTGGTGGGATGCCATGAGTATCATACCACTCGATCAACTGCGATGTTGGAATCGTTCCCGTATCTTTGAACTTCTTAACCGAACGCTCCAGAAGTCGCCTGCCCTTTGAAATGACCTGTCGATATTTCTTCTCTTCCAGATCAAGAATCTCTCTGATGGTATCCAATCTGTGCATGTATGATTGATCACCGATTGATAGCATCTGCATCTCAACCAGTTCGGAGAGCGGAAGATCGAGTTTTAATCCGTCCATCTGTCGCAGCATCCTTCTGATGACCAGTCTCGCAAGATATCCTGCTTTTACATTCGATGGAACGATTCCATCACCAAGCATGAATGCAAGGCATCTGGAGTGGTCGACAATGGCATACACCTTCTCAACAGGTTCTATGATCGATTTCAGTCTTTCCACGCCGATTCCAATCTCTTTTGCAACCATTGTACGCAGTTTCTCCAGATCAGTGACCGTGCTCAGGTCAAACAATCCGGATAACCGTGCATTCTGCGCAAGCACCTTCGCATATTCCGGATCGTGCAGCGAATGTTCGATTCCTGCACGTTCCATAACTTTGTTCACGGTGTCCGGAAATATCGCGTCATATACGGTTGGAGATCCTTTCGATGCCCATACGAATCGTTCGAGCCCGTAGCCAGTATCAACGATGTAATTATCCATTTCAGCATATCGCTTTCCTTTGATCACAAGATCGCCGTCATCACTTTCACGCAGATTCATAAATACCAGCGTTGCAAGCTCGAGACCAGCAACGATCACCTCAAGGCAGGGACCTGCGTTACCGCCGCCAGACCACGGCTCCTCCTTGTATGTAACATCCCGGGTGATCCCGAGTTCAGTCAGCAGTTTATCACAGTACTCCACGGTTTCATCCTTCCAGTATATCTCATTATCTGAATTATTGAAGGCGTGATGTGCCATCATCTCAAAGTTCGTGAGATGTCTGCCGCTCCTGCCCACCGAATCCAGATCATCGAGACGGATACATGGCTGCGAGATGCACAGCGGATTCGCTGGCGGAGGGGTGATCCCTGAGGTGACAAACGGCTGGAAATCAGCGATCGAGGCGATGGTCAGATAGATATCGTCACGCCACCGTGCAATCACAGGATACCGATCGACTCTCGTATGATTGTTCGCCTCGAAAAATGAGAGAAATGCCTCACGCATGTTTAAAAGATCGTATTCCTTCGAGAATGCAGGATTCCCTATGAATGTGTACTCATCGCATGGTGCATCGCCGCAGGTTTCCTGCTCCTCGTTTTGTGTCCAGAAGTACCCGCCGCACTTTGGACACTGCTTGCGTGTGAATCCATTCTCTCTGAAATATGAGAGTTGATATTCCTGCTCGAACATGTTCTGTTTATGAATTCCTGTTCTGGTTTTAAATGTATTCCATCCTATGGTACTTCCGAAACACACCTGAGTTCCGAAAGCGACACACCCCATATCACCACTCATCATTAGCCCACATGAACGATCCACCAAAACTCAGACAGTTGTGCATGATACATTGCAGGGTACTGTCTAAAAATCCAGTGATTTATCACCGCGGAGATCGCAGAGGACGCAGAGTTTTAAGACTGTTCCAATCCTCGCTGGGTTTTCTGATGTCTCTCTCGTTCTCCGTGTACTCTGCGGTTAAACTTAAGGATATAGTGGTTTCACTGGAAAAATCGACAGTGTCACATTGCAGTATGAAAAGTATTGTATATATCGTATTCGGAAGTACTGATAATGGAGGAAAATTAGAACCGTTTGTGTTTGGTTGACGCCGATAGATTCTATTCCAGTTCCAGCTTATTCCACCAGTCCCATTCCTCTTCTCCAAAGAACTCTGATGCATCATAGATATCCTCGAAGAGGTGATCATAGTCAAAATATCTCGGATCGGATGTGATCATCTCAGCACCGAAACTTCCTTCAGCAGCACTGATCGTTGGTTCGATCGCCAGATATTTCCCATTCCGCAGCGGAACGATCACCCACGCATGACCATAGCCCCGCTCCCAGTCATCCTTTGTGGCGATGTATGCGGTGATGTTGTGGCATTCGAGTTTCCATTCGATGTACGCAGCCATCTCAGAGCAGTCGAACATGGAGCACTGGTATGGTGTGAAGAAACCCATGCCAAGCAATCGCTTTATCTCGTCCGGTGTATTCTGAAACGGTGTCTTGTTCAGATAGTACGGATCAGGAATATTCGTGAGAGTGGTTTTTTCAGGTGGTGTCTCCTCAGGCTCAGGCTCTGGTACAGGAGATGCGAAATATCCGGATCCCTGGTTGTGGGCATCAATGTTATCACTGAAACAGCCGATATTGGCATATAATGTATTTATATATTTACCGGCTCTCCGGATGTGGTATCGCGCATCTTCATCCCCGCCTCTGGAGGCATATTCGCATGCTGAATACAGATCAGATGTGGATTGATTGAGATTGCGGTGGATCGCATGCAGGATGCTTAATTGAACCCTGTAATATGTTCTATCGGATTCGGAAAGCGGAGCCTCCATAACAAGGTCTGCAAATGACTCGATCGATGAAGCATACTTCTCGTTCTGTTTCTTCAGTTGTTCGCATTCTGTCAGGCAGGCAGCATATTCGTGATTGTTAAAGGATGTGATGGCGCGGTTCTGAGACTCGATGATGGTTTTTAAATGTTTCGTCACCTCATTCTGGCTTTCTGTCAGATCAACCGGATATGAATCAATCTCGATATGGTCTTCGTCCGGCTGGATGCAGCCAGTAAGAAGGACTGCCAGTGTCAATATCCACAGTATTTTAAATCGCATCATCGAGATACCTGTCGAACCAACCCATTTAAAGATAGTGCGTGGAACGTGACGAGAATGTCATGCCCCCAACAAACATGATCGATTGCAGGCAGATGTACGAAAGAGGATGCAGCGCTGCTCGCAGCCGCACCGCTCCCTGCGTTATTTGCATTGACATGATGTATCATGAATAACCGTAATCTGTGTAAATCTGTGTAAATCTGTGTCTGATAAGGGTTTTTAGACACTGATTTACACAGATTACGCTGATTTCACTCACAACTTATTGAACAGGTTCGATTATTTTGTTTAGCAAACCGAAATCGAAAGTAGAGAGTATGGACGAAAGATCAATCAGGCAGCAACTCTGTCAGTCCATCGTAAAAGTTGAGCAAGAATATGGTCAGCGGATTCTCCTCATTCAGCGTGAACGTGCGAATCTGTTTTCCAACCTTTTTTTCTGTGATGATCCCAATTGCAAGCAGTGGTTCGATCACCTTTGAAACACTCGAATGGGAGAGCCCGGTCATCTGTGCTGTCCTCCCGAATACTTTTTCAAGCGCACTCATACGTTTATCTGCGAGTTCATTATTTGTAAGATTATCCGTTTTTAAATTCGGCAGGTCTGTATTATGGCAAATATTCTGATTGATCGGCAGATACGAAAACCAAACCTTTATCCAACCGCAGTCCAAGAATGGAATCATGGGCTCGGATATCGGAGACCTGTTCGAGAGAAGAGAGATCGAACTGGACGAACTACGCGGGCAGATCGTTGCGATTGATGCATACAATACGATATACCAGTTTTTAAGCAGCATAAGGCAGCGAGATGGTACACCGCTCCATGATTCACGCGGAAGGGTGACATCGCATCTATCAGGACTATTGTACCGGACAACAAACCTTGTTGAAGCAGGATTGAAACTTGTTTTTGTCTTCGATGGTGTTCCACCGGATTTCAAGGCAGCCACGATCGAGAAACGGATGGAAATACGAAATACTGCCACCAGAGAGTGGAAGGAAGCACTTGCTGCTGGCAGAGAGGATGCATTCAAATATGCGCAGGCAACATCCAGACTCCATCCTGATATGGTCGATGATGCGAAGTCACTGCTCGCATCGATGGGCATCCCTGTCGTTCAGGCAGCTAGCGAAGGCGAGGCACAGGCAGCGAGAATGGCAGCGTGTGGTGATGCTGGATTCGCTGGATCACAGGATTATGATTCGCTGCTCTTCGGCGCTCCGAAGGTGGTAAGGAATCTTGCGATAGGCGGTAAAAGGAAATTACCAAAGAAGAATATTTACGTAGAGGTGAAACCGGAGATCATCGAATTGCGGCCAAACCTTGACAGGCTCGGAATCACGCGTGAACAATTGATCGATATTGCGATACTGGTTGGAACTGATTATGATCCGGGTATCCACGGCATCGGGGCAAAGAAAGCATTGCAGTTGATCTGTAAATACGGAACAATAGAGGGCGTGCTCACAGAACTTGGAGAGTCCGTCGAACATCTGCACGAGATCAGGAATTTCTTCCTGAACCCGGATATCACGCTCGATTATTCTCTGAAATGGGAGATGCCTGATGATTCAAAGATCGAAAAATTGCTGTGTGATGAACACGACTTTTCAGAAGCCCGCGTGACAAAAGCAATCGAACGACTTGTTGTTGCATCCGGTTCCATGAAGCAGAGTACGCTCGATATGTGGGGCTGAACGGATGGATATCTTCAGGACTCGCACTGAATTATATGTCATCTCGGTTTCGGTATTCTTCGCAGATTTCGGCACCGGGATGCTCATACCATTGATTCCGCTGTACATAACCCGCCTATCCGGCAGCATCGATCTGAGTCTGGCGATCAAGTCCGCGCTCGTGTTCAGCGTCTTCGGGATATTTGCTGCCGCATCATATCCTGTGATGGGGCGATTATCAGATAGACTCGACATGCGAAAACCATTCGTTCTCGCAGGACTCATCGGGTTCGTGGTGCTGTCTGCTGCATGTGCGAATATCGATACGTTCGAGCAGCTGCTGATCATCCGTGTTGCACAGGGAATCATGGTTGGAGTAATGGTCCCTGCGATTCTGGTAATGCTCACCCATGTATCCACACCGGAAAATCGAGGGAGATCGATGGGTATATATTCAACGATTAGGGGCACCGGGTCAGCAATCGGACCTGCGACTGGCGGCGTAATTGCCGGGTTCTGGGGTTTTGATGCCGGGTTTTACGCGTGTGCGGCTCTTGGATTGGTAAGTATCCTCCTTGTAAGTATTTTTGTCAATGAAACCCATGAAATCCCTGAAACCCCTAAAACTCGGGATATCAGCGAAAAGAGAACAGAGTTTAATTCAAACAGTGATATCAAACTGCTCGCGTATGCAACGTTCACAACGATGCTCGCGATCATGATTGTAGCTACACTGCTTCCTGTGTATGAACTGCATCTGAACGCATCCATCGGTGGGCTCGGTATTGCCCTGTCTGCTCATTTTTCTGCACGCCTGATCTTCCAGACTCCAATCGGCATATTATCGGATCGGATTGGCAAAAGGAAACTGGTGGTAACAGGACTTTTGGCAACCGCGCTGCTGCTGGTGGGAATGGCTTACACCACGACCACTCTACAGTTGCTCACACTCATGTTTATCGCAGGTATAACCTCTGCGGTGGTGAATGTGCCAGCGCTTGCATCTGGCGCTGATCTCTCCAGTCCGGGCATGGTTGGACAGCAGATGAGTCTGTTTCCGATGGTAAGTGCAATCGGGATGGTGATCGGACCATTGCTCGGAGGAATGTTCGCTACATATCTCGGATTCGCATCGCCCTTCTACATCTGCGCTGGATTGATGGTGATGGTGGGGGTGCTGATCGTGAAAGGGCAATCTTGATTCGTGCCATAGTTCACTTTCACCCTGCTCGTGCCAAACGATTAATACTCCTCAGAAAACAGGTTGATCTGATGACCATGAACGAAATGTCCATAGAGGAACTTCCAGGCATCGGTCCTGCAACTGCTGAGAAACTGAGAGACTCAGGATTCAATTCCATCGAGGCGATTGCGGTTGCATCACCCGCGGAACTCGCAGGAACCGCTGAAATCGGAGAGTCGACCGCTTCCAAGATCATCATGTCTGCACGAAGGTCTGCTGATGTCGGCGGATTCGAGACCGGTGATGCCATTCTCGAGCGGCGAAAGGAGATTGGAAAACTCAGTACAGGATGCACGGAGGTTGACAAGATGATGGGTGGTGGATTTGAAACGCAGGCAATTACAGAGGTGTATGGTGAATTTGGGTCTGGAAAAACACAGATAGCGCATCAGATCGCAGTGAACGTGCAATTACCCGTTGATAGGGGTGGACTGAACGGATCTGCAATCATCATCGATACAGAGAACACATTCCGACCGGATCGAATCGCACAGATGGTGGAGGGGCTGTCAAATAGATACGAAACAGAGTACGAGCCCGAGGAATTCCTGAAGAACATCCACGTTGCCCGTGCATACAATTCCAATCATCAGATACTTCTCATGGAATCCGCATCCGAACTCGCAGATTCGTTGAGAGGTACTGAGAAGCCGGTACGCCTGCTCATTGTGGATTCACTGACCGCACACTTTCGGGCAGAGTATGTTGGCAGAGGCACGCTTGCTGATCGGCAGCAGAAATTAAACAAGCATCTGCATAATATCATGCGATTTGCAGATCTGAACAATGCAATGGTCTTTGTAACCAATCAGGTGATGTCCAAGCCAGATGCATTCTTCGGCGATCCGACAAAGCCTATCGGCGGACACATTCTCGGACATACCTCAACATTCCGGATATACCTGCGAAAATCGAAAGGTGACAAACGGGTTGCAAAACTGGTCGATTCTCCCAATCTACCCGACGGTGAAGCATTGTTCTCAGTGACTCCGGAGGGGTTAATCGATTGATGATTAAGGCAATTGCAATCGATATCGATGGCACGCTGACCTATAAGGACAGGAAAATCGACTGTCGTGCAGTGGAGTGTCTCAGAACGCTCCACATCCCCATCGTACTCGCAACCGGGAACGTGCTGTGCTTCGCAAGGGCGGCAGCAAAATTGATCGGAACCGGCGGGCAGATCATCGCAGAGAATGGTGGCGTGGTTTCGATCGTCTATGATGGCGAAGAATACTATGATGGCAATATTGAGGCATGTGAACGAGCATTTGTTGCATTGAAGGAGCATTTCGATGTGCAGAAAATCGATCC
>JAYEGV010000145.1:6933-8885 GCA_034659235.1 Methanobacteriota archaeon | reverse complement strand
TATCTTCTTTACCAGTACTTCTAAATAACGATAGTCCGAGCGGGATCCGATGACCATGTCCCTGCTCGACATATCAGGTGCAGCATGGAGATATATATTGTGGCTTGAAAACATTGATTATGGTTGAGTTATTGTAATACAAACAAGATGGAAATAAAGGTAGATCATGAAAGAAAATAGCCCTTTTACACCTGGCAATCCCGCACCTGTTGAACTTTTTGTTGGTAGAGTTGAACAGATTGAAGAGATTCTCAGATATGTTAGACAGACCGCATCTGGTCGGCAGGAAAATGTCTTTTTAGCAGGGGAAAGAGGCATAGGTAAGAGTTCATTAGCTGCGTTCTTACGTTATCTGGTTAATAGGGAGAACTTCCTTGCCATTCATGTGTTTTTGGGTGGGGTGACTGATCTGGAAGAACTGGTACGCCGTATATTTGAGCTGAACTATATCCCTTTTATATCTGGATGGAAAGTCAAAACATCAAGCCGAAAGAGATCAGGAAAAATGAAACCAGTAAAGAGTCTCGATCCACGAAATCGAAATATACGTAGAGCAGCGAAGCACGAATCACCATGGACACCTACGAGAAGATAACCGGACTGGCGAAACGGAGAGGCTTCCTCTGGAACTCGTTTGAGCTGTACGGCGGTACAGCAGGTTTTTACGATTATGGTCCGCTCGGCGCGATGTTGAAGCGCAGAATCGAAGATATCTGGCGGGAAATCTATGTGATCGGAGAGGGTTTTTACGAGATTGAAACCCCGACCATCGGAATCGAGCCGATCTTCGTTGCATCAGGACATACCAGCGGATTCTCAGATCCGATAATCGTCTGTTCTGAGTGTGGTTCTGCATTTCGTGCGGATCATCTGATAAAGGATATCGTCGAGATGCCGGATGCGTTACCCGCGTCCGAGATCAAACGATTGATCGATTCCAACGGCATAAAATGTCCGCAATGCGGCGGCATCGGAACATTCGGTGAGGTTTCGGATTTTAATCTGATGTTCAAAACCACAATCGGACCAGGTACACAGCGTGCGGGTTATCTCAGACCAGAGACTGCTCAGGGAATGTTTATCAATTTTGAACATCTGTTCAGATTCTATAGAGAAAAACTTCCGTTCGGTGTCACGCAGATCGGAAAAGCATACCGAAACGAGATCTCTCCTCGTCAGGGTGTAATTCGGCTCAGAGAATTCACACAGGCAGAAGCAGAGATTTTTATCAATCCATACAATAAAAAACATCCGAAATTTTCCTTGATAGCGGATGAGGTTCTTCGATACTACCCTGCCTCACAGCAGCGTGCCCCCCACCCTGCGCACGAAAACGATGATGGGATCATCGAACTCTCGGCAAGAGATGCTGTGGATCGCGGTATTGTTGCACATGAGTTTCTTGCATATCATCTCGTATTAACAAACCTCTTTCTGGTGCGTGTTGGCATTGATCCGGCGCGGCTGCGGTTCAGGCAGCATCAGCCGGATGAGATGGCGCATTATGCTGCGGATTGCTGGGATGCTGAGGTTCGAACTGATCGGTTCGGCTGGGTCGAGGTTGTTGGAATCGCTGATCGCACCGACTATGATCTCTCATCGCATGCAGCGCACTCCCAGCAGGATCTGTCTGCGCTTCTGGAGTACGACACGCCAAAACAGGTAGAGCGGATCGTGGTAAAGCCGGATATGAGCGTGATCGGTCCTCTCTACAAAGAGAAAGCAGGTAAGGTTCTTGCTACACTGAAAACGCTTACAAAATCGGATCTCGAGGCAGATGAGATCGAAATTGAGATCGATGGCAAGATGATCACAATCCCGCGGGATCTGATCGAATATGAGACCGTGATCGAGGAGGTTCGCGGCGAGAGGGTCATCCCGCATGTGATCGAGCCGTCATTCGGTATCGACCGCATCATCTATGCGGTGCTCGAACACTCATTTGCAGAGGA
>JAYEGV010000145.1:0-6833 GCA_034659235.1 Methanobacteriota archaeon | reverse complement strand
GATCCGTGCGATGATCAGGGATGGGTTCAATGCTACTCAATCTTCTCGGTAAGGGAGATTCCAAGCACACGTTCAAGCTTCTTGCGAACATCATCTTCCGGTCTGAGACCGCCCCGTTCTATTTTTTTCAGTAACGATGCTTTCTCTCTTACCTTTAGTGCCAGTTCTTCGTGAGACATGCCGTGTGACTCACGAGCGCGCCTTAACACCTGACCATAATCAGGCAGCAGTTCATCACCCATCTGATCAAATATATCAGGGCGCCTTCGTGATCGGGTACGAAACGTGATGCCTCGGGTCTTCGCAGTAACCTTTGGTATTTGCTTGACCTCGTGCCCGTACCGCGCGCATTCATCACAGACATTCAATTCAGTGCCTTCGATGATCACCCGGTGCGGTTTTCCACGGATCTCGTTTCCGCAGATTTCACATTGCATTATGGATAGCCTCCAAATTTACATATCGATTAAGTCTACGCAGCCATAAAGGTTTATGTGCTATCAGGATAGTTACCATACGATGGAGGCAGAAATGGACACTAAGGTAGAAACGGAATCAACAGACTTCTCCAAGTATGTCGTGGACCGCATGCAGCAACTCGAAGTGAAGAACGATCTACTCAAAAAACAGTATCAAAAGATCGAGGTCGAGAGGCAATTCGCTGAAGATCAACGATTAAAATATGAGCGTGAGGTAAGGAAACTGCGAAGTGAACTGAATAAACTAAAAACAACACCACAGTTGCTTGGTACGCTTGTAGAGGTTCTCGAGGATGGAAAATCAATTGTAAGGTCAAGTACAGGTCCGGAATTCATCGTTGGAACATCACAATTCATTAAAGAGGATGATCTCAAACCTGGAGTGCAGGTAGCGCTCAATAAGGAATATCTGTCCATCGTTGCCATCATTCCAATGACCAGCGACCCCACAGTGCATGGAATGGAGGTTATCGAATCGCCTGATGTTGATTATGATCAGATCGGGGGGCTGGATGCGCAGATCGAAGCGCTAAAGGAAGCGGTGGAACTGCCACTAACCAAACCAGAGATATTCGAGCGCATCGGCATAGAACCGCCCAAAGGTGTGCTGTTATTTGGTCCTCCCGGAACCGGAAAGACCCTTCTTGCAAAGGCGGTTGCCAGGCGGACCGATGCTACATTTATTCGGGTAGTCGGATCGGAATTCGTGCAGAAATATATCGGGGAAGGCGCGCGTCTGGTGCGTGATGTCTTCGAGATGGCACGGAAAAAATCACCTTCGATCATATTCATCGACGAACTGGACTCGATTGGAGCGAGACGGATCAATGATGCCGGTTCCGGTGATAGGGAGGTTCAGCGCACGCTTGTGCAGCTCTTAGCTGAGATGGATGGATTCGATTCGAGAGGCGAGGTGCGCATCCTTGCAGCAACCAACCGACCTGATATACTTGATCCGGCGCTTCTCCGTCCAGGGCGTTTTGATCGGCTTGTCTACGTGCCCATGCCAAACCGCGAAGCCAGGACTGAGATTCTGCGCATCCACACCGCGAATATGACCCTTGCAGACGATATCGATTTCGATCATCTCGCAGCATTAACGGATGATGCGAATGGCGCTGATTTAAAGGCGATTGTGATGGAAGCAGGAATGTCTGCGGTGCGCGAGGAAAAGGATGCGATATACCTCTGCGATTTTGAGGATGCGATAAAAAGCATACTGATCCCTGTGAGCAAGCCGGATCAGTATTCTGCAGGCATGTTTGCGTGAGGAACAACAAACGGTGATCGATTGATCGATATGGATGATCCTGTTGCACACCAGTATCTGGTAAAGGTCCTTGGAGAGGACGGCGTAGCGATTATTAAGAAACTGCCTCCCGGAGAGATCGTCGATGAGGAGGTTGCGGCAAAGACGAAGCTGGATATCAATGTCATCCGGAAGACGCTCTTTAAAATGTATGAGAACAGGCTTGCAGGATATCGAAGAGAACGCAACCCGGATACCGGCTGGCTCACATATCACTGGACGCTTCATCTGGACAATATTGATAATCGCCTTGACCTCGAATTTGAGAAGTTACTCAACAATCTAAAGGAACGCCTTGAATTCGAGATGAGTAACGTATTTTATATATGCAACAACAAATGCGCGCGATTTCTGTTCGAGACCGCATCCGAGACTGATTTCATCTGCCCGGTCTGCGGCAATGAATTATTCTATCAGGATAATGAGGAACTGGTGCGTAAGTTGTCTGATAGAATATCAGAGATGGAATCTGCCATCCGGAAGTGATTTTGCAGATGTCGAATTACCTGGATGAAACTAAAAGAACAAGGGATAGATACAACCGTTTTGCATTATTATACGATCTGGATGATGTGCTTTGGCTAGGTTCGAAGCAGTATTCACGAAAAAAATTAATAAAAGCAACGAATCTCAGCGATTCTGGCAGGGTACTGGATTTAACAACTGGAACCGGAAGAAATGCCGGGCTTCTAGCCAGATGGGTTACGAACGGGACGGTCATCGGGATTGACATCTCCAGAAAGGTATTGGAGATCAACAGACTCCGAAACAGCAAGCATAAGAATCTTCATCGTATACAGGGGATGGTCCAGTTACTGCCCTTTGGCGATGAGACATTCGATGCTATATTCTGTACATGTGGCATGGACACCATCGATGGACCAGAGATCGCATTTTCCGAGGCATTTAGAGTTCTGAAAAGGAATGGTACGGTCAGTCTTCTTCATTTAAAGAGTAATAAAGGTCCAATCGATGTTTTTAATCTTTTGAGCAGGTTTTATGCATGGATCTGGCGTGCCGAGGGTGCTGATCTGCTCCAGTATATGCAGCAGCATGAGGTAGATATCCTTGTGTACAAGGATTTTCAGATCGCAGAGGCGATCATCGCGAAGAAGAGATGAATTAAAATTGGATAAAAATCATCTGACATAAGGTGATAAAAAATACGTGATGATTATAACCAGCAGCAGGATCGCTGAAAGTGTGCCTATGAACCCCGGCACCACACCCGTAAAAAGCGTCAGTATCACAAGAATAAACATCAGCGCGCTGACCGCTTTTACTGCCGCAGGCATGCGCATCTGCGGCGATTGGTATCGATTCGCCTTTCCTGGAATTGCAAGGCTTGAGTCCACATCGATTCCCTGATCCGGCTCTGCTAACAGATCGATATCAAAGCTCCCAGTATTCGCGCCGTATCCGACGGTCGCGGAGATGCTTCCGTGTCGCTGCGTCTGAATATGCGCGACTGCATCTATCGTAGTCCTCCCAATCGCAACAAAATCATTGCGCAGAAACCTGATGTCATCCTCAATTTCGTGACTGGCAGATAAATATATCTGGGTTGGCGCACCGTAGTTTGTAATCCTGATTGGAAATGTGTAATCCCTGCCGCGGCGCAGCATCAACTCAACATGCGGGGTCTCAAATTCGATGGAATTGAATCGAAGCCGATTCAGAATGATCTGTTGTAAGGGTTTTTTCCGATCCATATTATTCAACGGAGGTCTGGTGGAAGCATGTTTGGGATGCCGTCCTCGATCGGATAGTATTCATCGCATTTCTTGCAATATAACGTGCCTGTGATGATTTCATCATTCTCTTCGGTAATGTTCAGTTCGAGATCGCCTTTGCATATCGGGCAGGCAAGGATATCCATCAGTTCTCGTTTCATCTGTAATTCACCGATCAAAAATTGTACCGCATTTATTAAATCTTTTCTCTCAACATCGAGATCACATAATCCACGATATCTCCGGTAACATCCACCCCACACGCCTCAAATATCCCTCTTCCGGACGGTGTGCCGTTGACCTCGATGACTGCGAAACCATCATCGGTTTCAGCGATATCCACGCCTGCAAAAGCAGTGCCGATGACATTTGATGCCTGAATCGCGATCTCTTCCTGCTCCGGATCCAGCACACAAGGCTCGGGTCTTCCGCTCTGGCTCAGATTGGTGATCCATCCGTTCCGAGCATATCTATAAATCGAGCCAGCGATCCGATCCCCAACAACAAAGACTCTTATATCCCTGTTCATCGGTATAAATTCCTGAAGATAAAGCACTCCTCTTTCCGAAAGTATTTCTTCAATAAAAATTTGATTTGAGTCGAAAAGGTCAGGATCGCTTCGGAAACGTCTGATTCCGATTCCCTTGTACCCAAAGATCGGTTTTGTCACAATCTCACCCCAATCGTCAAGCACGTCCATCGCAACATCCACATCGCACGTCACAATCGTTTCTGGTATGGGTAGGCCTGATTTTTTGAGTAGATAGAGGGAATAATATTTGTTTGCAGCATTCTGTATGGATTCTGGCGTGTTTATGATCGATACTCTTTCAGCAAGGATTCTTAACAGATCAAATTTGAAAGAGACCTCTTCGAATGCGCCAGCACCAACATCACGCACGATTGCAGCATCCATTCCATCGATTTCAGGAAGATCGAACGCATAAGATGTGATCTCACTCAACCTGAATGGAACCGGGAATGCATCTCTATCTCTTATCGATTGGATGAGAGCGTGAGCGGTCCAGTCGTTCTGATCAGTGATCGCGATTCCGATATTCATGGTATCCGCTCGATGATGGCATCAATCTGCACGGATTTTCTGTAAAATTTGGTTGATTTCTCGATGAACCTTGCTGCTGCAACTCCTCTGTCCGTGATCACGTATCCGCCACGCTGCACCTTCTTCGCGAGCCCCTCCAGCAAGAAGACGGTCTTGAGCTTGCTTGCGACACTGCCGCGATCAGCAATCTGATCAGTGTATGCACGAATATCTGAGAACAGGGTGACCCTCCCTTCATTGGATGCAAGGGCAAGAATGATCAGCCGGTACTGGACATCGCCAGGACCCTGGTTGATGCCGAGCGATTGAAAGTATGCGGCAACCTCCTGTTCCAGAGAAACATCGATCTTACTCATCGATCACCTCTATCTCGTCATGGATTTCTCTGATCCCGAGACGATCTTGCACTGTATCTGGCGGATGGTATGCAAGAAAAGCCAGAACAACGCCAATCAGTATGAATATGCGGGACACTACCTGCATCACATCCTGAATCGCAATTGCATCCACAAGAATGAAATCAAAGACGATGGATATCGCAACCAGCGTCAGTGCTATGCGGTACCGATGGCGTTTTGAGATTTTCCGAGCCAGAATGATCCCGAGGAGAGCGATAACCATCGCTGTCGGCACGATGAACAGTCCTGACAGATATACGGTGATTGCGGCATCGCTGTCACTGGAGAAGATGGTAGCCCAGTAGGTCACCTCGGGACCAACGATCTCGGATGTGAACAGAAACCATAGATACACGACGCCGAATACTGAAAATACCAGAGACAGCGCCCAGCTCGCTCTTTTATCTCCTGTACTAACATAAACGATAAAGAATATCAATGGCACCGGAAGAAATGCAAGAGGGATGGATGCAAGATAATAACAGATCCTGTCAACACCAGAATAGCCATAAAATGCCGCAATCACGCGAACACAGACGAACAGGAAGGATAGCGCAATCGTTGCCCAGAAAAGGATCAATGCCCAGAGAGAGGGAATGCTCTTGTCCTTATACTCATGTTTATGCAACGTCCATACGAACGCGAATGCGGACATCGCTATCGCAGCACATACCGCTGCATTCAACAAGAGACCGCTCATACGCCACCTTATCGCTTATCGCATTCGGATCGGCGTCTCTTCCTTGTCGATGATATATATGCTGTCGACGAAGCGAACGATCCCGGAACCAGAGCCCATGACAACAGATCGTACCCTTGCACCATCGTTCTCAAAGAAGTTCACGCCTTCAAACAGATCGCTTTGTGTTACGCCTGTTGCTGAGAATATGGTATCCTTTCCAGGAGCAAGATCCTCTGTGTAAAGTACTTTATCGATATCTTTAATCCCCATATCAAGCAATCTCGGCATGAATTTATCGGATTCTTTTTTTATCTCACCTTCGCTCTTTTGATTCGCCTTTGCTGGCAGAATGAATCTGCTGATTATCTTTCCTCCGGTCGTTCGGAGCGCGGCTGCGGTCAGAACGCCCTCCGGTGCTGCTCCGATGCCCATGCCGACATGAACATTGGTGCCGCGTATGCCTGCAGCTATTCCCGGCATCAGATCGCCATCGGTAACAAGCCTCACCTTCGCGCCAGTATCCCGTACCTCTTTTATCAATTCACTGTGCCTGGGTCGTTCGAGTATCACCACGATGAGATCCTCGATTCTCCGATGCAGCGCCTCTGCAACGATATTCAGGTTGTATTTGGGTGGCAAATCGAGATTAATTCGTTTTCCTGTCTTCTTCTCATATCGCACCACCTCCGGACCAACGATCAGCTTATTCAGATAGATGTCAGGCGCATGCATAAGTCCACCTGATTCCGACATTGCCATCACCGATGCCGCACCAAATTGATTCTCTGCTGCAAGATTCGTACCCTCGAGCGGATCGACTGCAATATCGACCTTTGGTCCATTCCCTGTTCCAACCTTCTCTCCGATATAAAGCATCGGCGCCTCATCCCGCTCGCCCTCGCCTATCACAATCTCGCCATCGATGTCGAATCTCGCCAACACCCTTCGCATCGCCTCAACCGCAGCATCATCCGCAGCATGCCGGTCACCAAGACCGATCCATCGTGCAGAAGCGACCGCCCCAGCCTCTGTCACCTTCAAAATCTTCAGAAACAGATTTCTTTCGATCTCTCCCATCCGTGCGATCATCGTTTCAGGAACGCCAACATTTTCGGTTGTTGCTGACATGTGTTGATGTTCTGCTTTCGAGGCATATAAGTTTACGTTCT
>JAYEGV010000144.1:0-1647 GCA_034659235.1 Methanobacteriota archaeon | reverse complement strand
ATTTGCTCTTGCTGGGGTATTGTGAGTTGGTCAATGAAATGAACGCCCTCTTTGATGCTCCTTTTTGGCACATCATATCGTTCCAATATAGCTCCCTGAAGGGTTGACTGACCAATCCGGAGATCGATGATGAGCAAGCGATCAAGTACTATATTAGCAGGACTCATATTTGAGATTTTGAAGTGTATGTCGATTCTGGGGACATCACTTCCGAAGCTGATGTCGATTGGATTCTCACGCCGTAGATCAATATCCACTTGATTCGCAATCTTCTGAGGAGGGACAAAATGACTAATTAGCTGCCGAGGCAGTAGAACAAGTGCTTTCTCGATGGCATAGGAAACAATCGATTCTTGAATCATATCTTCTATATATTTTATACTACATATCTCATCTCTTTTTCAAAAAATGGGTCGTTTATAAACATCAGCCTATTTCACACCCTTGCTGATCTCCGCGATCACCTGATCCTGAGTAACCCCTGTCCGCTCGGCTTCAAATGTCAGGATAATCCTGTGCCGCAGGATCGGGCACGCCATCGCATGGATATCCTCCTTTGACACGTAATTGCGCCCGTGAATCAGTGCTCTTGCCTTTGATGTCAGTATCAGGGCGATCGAGGCACGGGGCGATGCACCGTATTCGATGTTGTTCCATTTCCGGGTTGCGGTCACGAGGCTGATGGCATGCGATTTCAGTTCCTCAGAGATCGGAACCTCTCTTGTCAGGCGCTGCAACTTAAGGAGTGTATCCCTGTCGACAACACGGTTCACGCTCGGTTCAAACGCTGTCGTGTACCGATCCACAATGGTGCGCTCCTCCTCGAAAGCAGGATAACCCATCAATATCTTCATCAGGAATCTGTCGAGCTGAGCCTCTGGCAGCGGAAACGTCCCTTCCATCTCGATTGGATTCTGGGTTGCAAGAATGAAAAACGGCATATCCAGTTTGTAAGTCTCGTTTCCAGCGGTGATCTGTTTTTCCTGCATCGCCTCAAGAAATGCGCTCTGTGTCTTTGGCGATGCGCGGTTGATCTCATCTGCAAGCACGATGTTTGCAAACACAGGACCGCGCTCGAATCGAAATCGTTTTTCTCCGGCATGCTCCTCCACAATCATTGTGCCAGTGATATCAGATGGCATCAGATCAGGAGTGCACTGGATCCGGCTGAACGCCAGATCCATCACTCTTGACAATGTGCTGATCATAAGCGTCTTTCCTAAACCGGGATAGCTCTCGACAAGTGCATGTCCGTTGCAGAGTATCGATATCAACAGATCTTCCAGAGCGCCCTTCTGACCAACGATAACCTTTTCAACCTCATTAAATACGGAATTAACGATATTTCCGGCATTGTGATATACCGGGGATAGATCGTTTTTGGACGGTTGTTCCATGCGGATATCTCTGTTCTGTCTCGATATAAATGAGACTCATAACCGAATATTTTATGATGCATAACAGCGACAGATCATGATGCAGGGCCCGTGGTCTAGCCGGTTATGACACCGCCCTTACACGGCGGGGATCATGCGTTCGAATCGCATCGGGCCCACGCGGGGCTGTGGCCTAGCCAGGTATGGCGACGGGCTCCAGCGGATAAATGATGAACAACGGGTCTACTGATGCCTGTCCGACGGGGCTGGC
>JAYEGV010000143.1:0-9022 GCA_034659235.1 Methanobacteriota archaeon | reverse complement strand
GCATTCCAATACTTTGATTTTGCCCATGAGAAAATGCAGATAATTTTAAAAGTCGAATTGAAGTATGCTTCTTTGTGGGAGAAGTTTAAAAAATGTAGGAAATTTTCTAAAACGTGAGTTGTTACGCAAAAACAATATCACCGGTGCACAACGCTCAGCACATCCTCTGCATCATACCTGAGCTCAATTCTGCGGCTTCTACCGTGCATGCCAGCGGCTGTGAGATCGGTATCGATCAATCGCAGTGCAGCGAGTTTACTTAACATCGTGTGAAACCTTGTGTAGCCAAGCCCGGTTGATTCATGGAAAGCGCTGTATACATCACCTGCTGTCGATTTCTTCTTCTCTGCAAGAATCGCAAGAATCGCCTGTTCACCACTGCCAAGCGTTGCGATCATGCGTGACAGATGCAGCATCCTTGATTTCTGGTATGCTGACCGCACATCATCCTGTGAAACTTTCGTGCTTGCTCGCTGTTCGGCATTGAGCGCAGATCGCTTGAGAAGGTCGATTCCGACCCGGAGGTCGCCTGCTTCTGAGGTGTAATCGACGATTGTGTCGAGAACATCCTCTGACATCACGCCCTGGTAGAATCCAAGTTTTACACGATCAGAGAGGATGCTCTTCAGCTCATCCCACGCGTATCTCGGGAACATGATCTCTTCAGGCAAAAATATCGAGCCTACCTTTGGATCGAAGATGTAATTCAAACTGCTATCGCTCAAGATTGTGATTACACTGATCTTTGTTCCAGGATGGGTTTCATAAGCACGCAGCAATGAATAAAGCACATTGTCCGCCTCTTTCTCATGAAATAGATAATTTATGTCATCAAGTGCCACAATCAGGATCTTCTCATTCTGAGTAAGGTACTTTGCAATCTCGTCAAGTATCCTTCTGAACGAAACACCGGACGTCGGCGGCGCATGTCCGATCAGTTGATGAAAGATCTCGGAGAATATCGTGTATCTGGTCTGATTTGCCTGACAGTTGACACACACCGTGAGAACATCCTGCGTATGCTCGCCCAGTTCCTCGAATACCTTTCGAACAGCCGTCGTCTTCCCGGTGCCGGGTGAACCCACGCACATCATATTGAGCGGACGCAATCCCCGCAGTGCCGGGCGCACTCCGAACATGAGCGATCTGAGCTGCGAATCCCGGTGTACGAAATGCTCGGGAATATGGTCGAATTCAAAGAGTTCCCCTCGCCTGAACAGGGTTTGATCCCACAGCAGGGTTTTTGCGGGCATGTTGTGCTATCTCTGGCAGATATTAATAATGATTTGGTTGATCAGTTTCGAAGAACCATAGCCTCAACCGCACCATCCTCAATGCTCACACCCTTCTTCCTGAAGAACCGGACGATATTATAAATATCCCGCATCAAAAACTCCATAGCATTCGGATGATCAAGAGTGACCGACTGCCCCATATCGATGAAAACAACCTCGTCGCCATCCATCAGGATGTTAAACTCGCTCAGATCGGCATGTACAAGATTTGCATGATACAATCTCTGGATATAACGTACAGTGGTATCAAATACCTTCTGCGCCTGATCAGACGTCAATGATACCTCTCGCAGCTGCCGTGCCGGAATCTCATCCTCTCCGATGAATTCCATCAAAAGAACGTTATTTCTTGCGATGTATGGTTCTGGAACACGTACTCCTGCCGCATAAGCCTTCTTCAGGTTTCTCAGTTCCTTTTTTGTCCATGTAAAAACAACGCTACGCTTATCGTTCCTGATGCTCTTGAATCTTGGATCTCCGATCAGATAGGATTGCATTGCACGAAAATTGCTCGTAGAAATGCGATAAATCTTTATAGCGATCTCCCGTTCACATCCGAGCGCATGAAAGATGTTTGCCTCCTTGCCTGTACTGATCACACCACCAAGCGCATCGATGTATCCTTTGTTTGATAGATGGTACAGGGTCTTCAGTGTTGAGGTATCAAAAACACCTTCAACTGCTTTCAGGTCTTCGGATTTCTTTATTCTTATGCGGAATTGATCTATCTCCTGATCAATCGCTTTTAATTTTTGGTTGAGGTTTGTCATGATTCAGGAAAGATATCCGTGACGTCTGAGCCAATCCACCTGCGGTGCGGTGTACCTCCAGACCACATCCGCCTTCTCATCCTGAAAATCCCACGGAACGATGATAACAACATCGTTTTCCCGAATCCATATCCGCTTCTTCATTCTTCCGGGTATCCTGGCAGTCCTCACGGTTCCATCGAGACATCTGACCCGCAGATGATTTGCTCCGAGTAAGGTCTCCACGGTTGCCAGAACCTCACGATTCTGTGCGCGGGGAGTGCGTACGCGTACTATCGGTCCTTCCGGCTTCTTCTTATATTTAGCCAGGCACAACACCTCTGGATACACATTGCATGAATCCGCATTGTCGCTATATGTATATAAACATGTACAACCACAGAGAGCATCAATGAAGGTGATTCGAGATCCGATCCATGGGTACATCGAACTGGATGCTATGGCGCTCTCACTGGTTGATACGCCAGCGATGCAGCGATTGCGCCGCATCAAACAGCTCGGGTTGACAAATCTTGTATAT
The DNA here is from genome assembly GCA_034659235.1 of Methanobacteriota archaeon. Classification (GTDB taxonomy): domain Archaea; phylum Halobacteriota; class Methanosarcinia; order Methanosarcinales; family Methanogasteraceae; genus Methanogaster_B. The sequence goes on along the minus strand of JAYEGV010000143.1, from coordinate 6,437 downwards.
CCCGGAGCAAATCATACCAGATTCGAGCATTCGCTCGGCACATATCATCTTGCAAACTCGCTCACAGGTTGTATGGATGAGGCGGATGAGCGGATCGAGCTCTGTTGCGCAGCCCTGTTACATGATATCGGACATGGACCGTTATCGCATGTAACCGAGAAGATCATCAGACGATATACCAGAAGATCACATGAGGACGTTCTTCATATTCTCAAGGGTTTCAGTGAGATATTTGAAGAATACTCCATCAACATTTCAAGAGTTGCCAGGCACATAAAGGGAGAAACCGGTTTTGGCGTCGCTCTAAACAGTGAAATAGATATTGATCGGATGGATTACCTTGTCAGGGATGCGCATTACACCGGTGTTCCGCTTTCGGTAGATCTGGTGCGATTGATTCATGAGATGAGGTTTCTGGATGGGAAACTTGTTATTAACAGTGGGGGAATAAGGGCTGCGGAATCGCTCTTGCTGTCGCGGTTTCTGATGCATCCGACCGTATATTATCACCATGTAACCCGTATCGCTGAGTCGATGTGTGTGCGTGCGATCGAGCGCATGATCGAGGATGGTTTTGATGCGAGATTGCTTTCAGAGATGGATGATCAAACCCTCTTTACACAGATGAGTTCTTATTCAGGGTATCCTTCTGAAATTGCGGATCGCCTGCGCAATCGTAGGTTATTCAAACGTGCTGTCTACGCAGGATTCGATACGGTTAGCGAAAGCGTGCTTAAACATCGAAAAAATATCAGGAGAATCGAGGCAGAGCTTGCATCCGATGTCGGGATCGATCCGGAATATATTCTGATCGACATACCGAAACCACCTGAGATCGTGGAGACGAAAGCGAACATCATGATCGATCATCGATTGAAACCCCTGCATGAGGTATCGCATCTCGTTGCTGCTCTCGGGCACGCGCAGCGTGATAACTGGAGGATGGGCGTGTACACCCCTTTCGAATATCGTGAAGCGGTTGGCAATGCTGCAAGAGAGTTTTTTGGCATTAAAAAGCACAAACAGTTCAGACTGGATGAATTGACTCTATGAGACAGATGATCCGGTTGGAACTGCGAGACCATGCACGTTTTTAAGATATGTGATCATAGATACATTACAAACCAGATTGGAGGTAGCATAATTGAAAATTCTTGTAAGCGATCCCATTGCGGAAGAGGGTTTGGAGATACTTAAGTCAGAGCACGAAGTGCACGTATGTACCGGTCTTACCGAAGAGGAACTTGCAGACATCATACCAGAGTACGATGCTCTCGTGATCAGAAGCGGAACAAAGGTGACAGGACCAATCATAAACGCAGCAGATCGCCTTAAAATCATTGGCAGGGCTGGAGTTGGCGTTGACAACATCGATGTCCCGGCAGCAACAAAGAAAGGTATCATCGTTGCGAACACGCCAGAAGGAAACACGATCTCTGCAGCAGAGCATACCCTCGCGATGATGCTCGCGCTGTCAAGAAATATACCGCAGGCAAACGCATCATTAAAGGCAAACAAGTGGGATCGCAAACGGTTCATGGGAAGCGAGATCAGAAAAAAAATTCTCGGCATAGTCGGACTTGGAAGGGTCGGTATCGAGGTTGCAAAACGAGCACAAGGTCTGGAGATGAATATCATTGCTTACGATCCATTCATACCAGCGCAGCGCGCAAAGGAACTCGGGATCAAACTTGCCGATCTTAACACCGTACTGAAGCAGGCTGATTATATCACGGTACACACGCCACTAACAGACGAAACCAGGGGTATGATCAGCGATCCGCAGTTTGCGATCATGAAGCCGGGTGTCCGGATCATCAACTGCGCACGCGGCGGGATTATCGATGAGGATGCGCTCGTACGTGCGATCAACAAAAATCGTGTATCCGGTGCTGCACTTGATGTCTTCGTGAACGAACCGCCAACAGGCAGCCCGCTGCTCGAGATGGAGAATGTGATCGTGACCCCGCATCTCGGAGCATCCACTGCTGAGGCACAGGTTGCGGTTGCGGTTGACATCGCGAAGCAGGTGCTTGCTGCGCTCAGAGGCGATTCTGTCACAAGCGCGATCAACCTGCCACCGGTCCGCTCGGATGCCATGACCGTGATTGCGCCGTATATCGATATCGCAGAGACGCTCGGATCCGTGAGCGCCCAGTTGAGCCGGAGTTTTAATGAGATCGAGATCGAATATACCGGCAGGATCTTCGACACTGATGTGAGGATGATCACGCTTGCAGCACTGAAGGGTGTGCTTGCACAGTCGATGGGACCAACTGTCAACTATGTGAATGCGCCGGAACTTGCAAAAGAACGGAAGATACGAATAAAAGAGAGCAAATCAATCGAAACCGATGAATTGCAGTCGATCACAATCGGTCTCGCGGGCGGGATTGAGTCAAGATCAGTAACAGGCGGACTTATCGGAGATGGAATGCGGATACTCGAGATCGATGGACACCGTGTCGATATTGCGCCGTCAAGGTACATGATCATCTCAAGACACGAGAACCGTCCGAATATCATCGGTCCGTGCTGCATGATCCTTGGCAGGGAGAAGATCAATATATCAGGAATGCAGGTCAGTGAAGCAGGGATCGATAACATATCGATCATGATCCTGAACGTTGACTCTGATGTTTCTGATGCGATGCTTGATGCGATCCGGGGCGTTGATGGAGTATTCGACGCAGAACTGATCCGAGTATGAATATGGACATGAGAAAACGTGTGTACTACCGTTTCCCGCAGCGTGAACTGCATTTCGAACAGAGATACCGGTATTACGGAGACATGCCATATCTGGTTCGCACGATGGCAGGAATTGATGGTAAATACGGGATGTTTTCGACAGAATCTCCTGATCGCAGGGGACACCTCATCCAGGCGAAGCGTGAGATCGAGGTATACATCGTTGAGAACAATCTCGATTTCGTACATCTGGATCTTGATAATGTGGAGGATGTTCTGGATGGGATCGAGAGTGGTGGTATGCTTGATTTTAAAATGTCACTAAAATATAGTTATCTCGATGGAAAATACAATCGGATCGCATTCGCTGGTGATGATTATCTGGTGCGGGCGCATCTGGATGGCGATCTCCTGACGCTCAAGGTTCATCTCGATGCCGGTTATGGGAGAACCGAATGCGGGCGTGTGGCAGATACGGTCGTTGAGGAACTAAGAAGGGGAATGGGATGATCAGACAGGTTGTTGCATACATATTCAGAAAGAAGGGAAAGGTGATACCGATCAGTGAATTCGTGTTTGCATTATCGCTTGACCTGAAATGGTTCTCACCTGATCAGGCAGAGTCGATACTCACGAATGCGGAAAAACAAGGATTGGTGCGGATCATCGATGACATGGTTGAGCCGTTATTCGATATCCATTCCATAGAAATTCCGATCGATTTCAGACCTGATCAGAGCATATTTGTGGAAAAAACTGTTTTTGATCAGGTGATCGAACGATTGTCAGGTGTGGAAAGCAAACAGGAGATCCTGCGCCTGATCAATGAGAAGCAGGAAAGTCTGGGCATCGTCGAGCCAGACGCGGTTGCACTGCTGGTTGCGAGGATGTATGGCATCGATGTTGCTGACCTGATCGATGAAGCGTACAACCGTCTGATACACTAACGGTATTTGTTTAGCTAACCACAAGATTACACAGATTTCCACGAGATTTTTTCTGTGTTAATCTCGTGTAATCTCGTGGTTTTTCACTTCCACTATAATATACCGCTAGCGCTTCAGTTCAACGACCTTCAGTGACAATCCCTTCACACATCCATCTGGCGTATCCCCAATCACATCGGCAATTGTACATTTGTCACCGAATTCCAGACCGATCGGGTGGCATAGATCGTACATTGTACACTCGCTTCGGTCACATGTTGGCGGTTCAAAAACAATTTTCGATCCTTTAAATGCTTTTTTAGATTCGATTGCAGATATAATCGGAGACTCCACAACCTCCACTGCCTGTACACCCTCATCGTGTACGTAACAATTGTGCCTGGTGGTGGTTCTGATATTTACGATGCGGTATTTTCTTCCGCTATGCAGGTTCATACAGCTATTTTTGAATCTACATTCCTCGCATTCAGGAGCAGGACCATTGAATATAAACTCTGTTCCAACCTTTGCAAGCCGTACTCCTATGAGTGTGATGGTGGTATTCAGTTCCATTTTTTCACCTTTCTAAATTGATGCGATCATCAAGTATTAAAGTCTTGACCCAACACCTTTACATTCATCGTCAACAGAAGATCATCCATGAACTACCAGCTGCAGTGCATCGAATGCCGTGCCATGTACGGTCCGGATGAGATTCTATACACATGCCCATCATGCGGCGGGCTGCTTGAGGTGATATATGACCTCTCCTCGATCGAGGTTGATTTTCACGTATCTGGTGAGTGCAGATCGGTCTGGAAGTATCGATCGCTTCTTCCGGTAAATATTGAGCCGGTAACGATTCAAGAAGGCGGCACTCCACTGTACCGCACAAAGCGACTTGGTAACAGTATGGGTGTTCGCGAGATGTTTGTCAAGCATGAGGGCTTGAATCCGACAGGATCGTTCAAGGATCGGGGCATGACCGTTGGCGTGACAAAAGCGATCGAACTTGGCATGAAGACGGTTGCATGTGCATCCACAGGGAATACATCAGCCTCGCTTGCAACTTATGCGGCAAAAGCCGGGATTCCCGCGGTTGTGCTGCTGCCGGGCGGCAAGGTTGCGCTCGGCAAGGTCGCACAGGCGCTGATACATGGCGCAAAGGTATTAAACATTCGTGGAAACTTCGATACTGCGCTCCAGCTCGTGCGTACGCTGTGCGATGAGTACGGGTTCTACCTCTTGAATTCGATCAATCCGTTCAGACTGGAAGGACAGAAGACGATCGCATTCGAGATTGCTGACGAACTCGGATGGGAGGTTCCTGACCGGGTCATACTGCCGGTAGGAAACGCTGGAAACATCTCTGCGATCTACAAGGGTTTTAAGGAACTAAAAGAACTTGGCATCACTGATTCCGTGCCGAAGATGACAGGCATTCAGGCAGAAGGTTCCCGCCCGGTCGTGGATGCGATAGACCGCGGACTTGATCGGATAGAGCCGGAAATGAACCCTGAGACGATCGCAACCGCAATCCGTATCGGTGATCCTGTAAATGCTGCAAAGGCTCTTCGTGCGATCAGAGAATCAGACGGACTTGCGATCTCTGTTACTGACGAAGAGATCATCTCTGCACAGCGAGATCTGGCATCGATCGAGGGGATCGGTGTTGAGCCTGCAAGCGCTACATCGGTAGCGGGCATGCGGAAACTGATTGCAGATGGGCTGATCGATACGGATGAGCGGATCGTCTGTATCACGACAGGTCATATCTTGAAGGATCCGACCGAGGTTGTGGATGTCTGCGAAAAGCCGATCGAGGTGGATGCGACTATCGAGGCGGTGCGGAGGGCGGTGTTTGGGTGAGGGGTTCGCTTTGCTCATCAAAATCGCTTTGTATCCTCGCATTATCCGCAAAAACGTTATCTGTCGTAGTCAAACTGATCCCACTCAATAGTAAGGACATCGAGATTTAACCGCGGAGACACAGAGAAGTTAAGAATTCTCCGTGCCTCAGCGTCTGCCTTCGCCGCTGCTGACGTCAACGCCAGAAAAGTTGACAGCCTCAACTGCAAAAAACTTTTTATGTATTTGGGAAAATGTGTATTGAAAGGTGTCAGGAAATGAAATTCAAAGTAATCATCAGAGAGGATTTAGAAGATGGGGGATATAACGTAAGTTATCCTGCAATACCAGGATGCCATTCACAAGGTGAAACGATAGAAGAGGCGTTGGAAAACATCAAAGATGCAATACAGGGATGTATGGAAGTTATTAATCAGAGAGCACTCTCGGGGATCGAAGAAAAGGCGATAGAAGTAGTCGTGTAAATGGCGAAGTTACCAGTAATATCTGGAATCAAAGCAGTAAAAGCCTTCAGTAAGGCTGGTTGGGTCGTAAGTAGACAAACGAGAAATCACATCATCATGGAAAAAGTCGGGTCAGCCGTTACACTTTCTGTGCCAAAACACAGGGAACTAAAGAGAGGTACGCTTAGAGATTTGATTAAAGATGCTGGATTGACCGTTGAAGAGTTTATCGAGTTATTATAGATGCAATAAATCATGGACTGGGGGATATAGACCCGGAAATGAACTCAGAAACGATTGCAACTACGATACGGGTCGGAGATCCGGTCGATGCGGAAAAGGCTTTGTTTGGGTGATCAAGACCGCAAAGTAAGGAAGTAAACCATATTAAAATATTTTATGCTTGAATACTGGATGAATGAAGGATGATACATCGACAGGCACAGGGAAGTTCCCGGGGTATCCAGTCAGGGCGAATCTCTTGAAGAACTGAAAGAGAACATTCGAG
>JAYEGV010000142.1:0-9039 GCA_034659235.1 Methanobacteriota archaeon | reverse complement strand
AAAAAACTTGAAGTGTCACCCAACGGAAAGGCTAAAAACAGATCAACTTCTCAAAGGTGAGTTGTTACGTTTGAAGTTCTGGAAGATGCGAAGGAATTGAAGATCTGGTACGATTTCAAAAGCCTATCTACGGAGATAAAATCAGCGTCGTGGGAATTATAATATTGCAGAACCAACGAGTCTTTCCGTTCTCTCGTGGCTCTGCATAAACAAGATTACAGCATCACGATCGCGTTCCTCGGACACACATCAACACAGGTTCCGCACTGAGTGCACCTCTCCTGATCGATTACAGCAAGCCCCTTGTCGAGTTTGATTGCACCCTCAGGGCAGTTCTTCTTGCAGATTCCGCATCCGATGCACCCGAACTCGCAGATCTCCTTGACATACTTGCCCTTGTCATGAGACGAGCAGACCACGTAGACCGGACCGTGCTCCTTTGCAATTGTTAGCACCTGTTGCGGGCATGCTCGCACGCAGCATCCGCATCCCTTGCAATTGTACTTCTTGATTTCCGGAAGTCCGTTATCTGCGATCTCGATCGCATCGAACTGGCATGCACGAACACAGTCTCCAAGACCGATGCATCCGTAAGCGCATGCTTTCTTTGTTCCTGCGAGCAGAATAGCGGCTCTGCATGTCGGAGCGCCGATGTAATCATACCGATCCTTGCAGTTTGTGCCGCCCTGACAGAGAACGATCGGATACAGTGCCTCTGCTGCGGAAATCTCGATTCCGAGTAGTTCCCCGATCATCTCAAACGTCTCTGCGTCGCATGATGTGCAGACATCCGGCGTCACATCCCCTGCAACGATATGCTCCGCACAGTCAGCGCATCCAGGGAATCCACATGCTCCGCAGTTCGCCCCTGGCATCAGTTCTAGCAGTGCATCCACAAGCGGATTGGTCTCGACATAGAATTGCTTCGCAGCCCAGACGAGCATCGCTGCCATTGCAAAACCGAGTGCTCCGAGCACGCCAACCGCAGGGATCATCAATTCCATCGAACTCATAGTTTCACCACCGAAAAGTAACTGACAATGATTAATGCGACCATCGTTGCAGCAAAGAACGCACCGATAAATCCGCGGAAGAGGTCAACGTCCCGCATAATCAGCTTCTCTCGCACCGCTGCTGTTGCAAGCATCACCCATGCGTAGCCAAGCCCTGCTCCGAATGCGTACATAATGCTTGCGACATAAGTATACTCCTCCTTAGCATTCAGAAGCACCACACCGAGCACAGCGCAGTTTGTTGCAATCAGCGGAAGATAGATGCCGAGCGACTTGTACAACGGAGGACTGAACTTGCGGATGATGAACTCGACGAGCTGCACAAAAGCAGCGATAACAAGGATGAAACAGATCGTCTTTAAGAATACTATATTATTTGGCTTTAGGAGATAATAGTAGATGGGCCACGTAAGAATCGCTGACATCGTCATAACAAACGTTACCGCCATCGACATCCCCTTCGATGTCTCTGAATTGGTGGTGAGACCAACATACGAACAGAGTCCAAGAAACATCACCAAGAGGAAGTTCTTGGTGAACATCGCATTCACAAGAATCGGAAAGAGGTTCTCCGTAGGCATAAATCCTGGTGTTTCGATCATATCTCGTAACCCTCCTTTCTGAGCTGTTTCATCCGTTTACGATCTCCCATGATCTTGAAGAAAAGCATCAATGTAGCGATCGTTAGAAACGCGCCCGGCGGTGTGATAAATATTATTGCTGGATCGATCGGAATCGAGACCTCTCCGATCGGGTAGAATCCTGGGACGCCCTCCTTTACCATCAGCATCACAAACTGAATCTTGCCTGTTCCCAAGAGTTCCCTGATACTGCCAAGAAGTACCATCGCGCACAAAAAACCGATCGATATGCCAATCGCATCCGCTATCGAAAGGAATACTGAATTTCGGTTCGCAAACGCTTCAGCCCTACCGATTACGATGCAGTTCACAACAATAAGTGGCACGAAGATGCCGAGAGCCTCATACATCGGCGGCAGAAACGCCTCAAGCATCATATCAACCATCGTAACGAAAGTACAGATGATCAGGATGAATATCGGGATCCTGACGCCTGCTGGTATCTGCTTTCGCAAGAGAGAGACAAAGATGTTTGAACCAAGCATAACAAACGCGAATGCAAGACTCATGCCAAACCCATTCGCAAACGATGTGGTCACAGCCAGTGTTGGGCAGAGACCGAGCACAAGTACAAACACAGGGTTATCCTTGATGATCCCTCTGATTAGCTCTCCTACAAAGGATTTCTTTGCCATTTATCCGACCTCCTGTTGTATCTTTTCAACCATTCCACGAACTCCATCGGTGACTGCTACCGATGATAGCGTTGCGCCTGATATGCCATCGATCTTGCCGCCATCTGAACTCAGTGTTAATCCATCCAGACCAACTCCCACAAATGAGTCCGTGAACTCTGGTGTCGACTGGACCTTGTCGCCGATTCCAGGGGTCTCCTTCTGCGCGAGAACCTTAACTCCGGTCATCTTGAGATCAATATCCATTCCGCCTGCTATCGTCATCACATCCTGCGAACCAGGTATATCAGCGATGAATCCATAACCGATATGGTTGCCGCTACTATCGAAAGCCTCGTAATACAGATCCTCGCCATCAACTGTTACCGCTTTGAAACTGGCAGCATCAGGAACAATCCCCATATCTCGCAGTTGCTGGCCAGGACCGCCCAATAGCTCTGCTCGCCTCTGAAGCTCTTCCTGTGTGACTCCATACGTCAGGGTCAGGATAACCGCAGCCACCGCAGCAATGACCGTCAACTTGAGGAGTACTGATACATTAGACTCTTTTGTTTCTGCCATTTATTTCCCTCCGATCGGCTTTGGCATGGTGTTTTTGTCGATGAACGGACTGAAGACGTTCATCAGGAGTATCGCAAAGCACATCCCTGTGAAGTATGCATTGAAATGGAGCTGAACTATGATCGCCAGTGATAGTATCGTACCATAAACCAGTCTGCCTTTCTTGGTAACAGGCGAGGTGATCGGGTCTGCTGCAAGGAAGATCAGTCCGAGGAAGTAGCCTCCGGTTATTATGTATGAAAGCTGCGACCCCATCCCAAAGATCGGCATCAGGAGTAGTAGCAAGATAGTAGCGCTGATTGCCACCCGCCAGTCCACATATCTCTTGTACAGCACGAATGCACCACCGAGCAGGACCAGTGCAGGTGAGACCTCGACAAGCCTGCCAGCGCCAGTCTCGAGGAAGAGATCAGAAAAACCGCTGAGATGCGGCGTGGATGAAGTTCCCATCAACGAGGGCCACGCAGCAAGCAGGAATGCAAACCCGATCAAAGTCGGATGGAACACAAGCGTTCCAGTGCCTCCGAAGATGTATTTTGGAACAGCTATAGCGAACGCCGCTCCTATGACCGGAACCCAGACCGGAACACCGGGCGGCATGATCAGCGCAAGCAAGAGACCAATCAGCACGGCATTTCCATCATCGACAGTGATCGGCTGGGATGCCGCCTTGTAGATTATAATCTCGGTAACCACCGCCGTAATCACAGTTATAAGAATGACCATGAGAGCCGGGAGCCCGAATAGATATATCGATGCGAGACTAACCGGAATCAGTGCAGCGACCGTGCCCCACATCACACTTTTTACACTCTCCTTACTCTTCACATGCGGGAGTGGTGATATTGTATAGGTCATGCTTCCGCCTCCCTTTCCATCTCAGCTACGCCGTGTTTGCCATACCTGATTATCTGCACGATCGGTAACTTGGACGGACATACGTACGCACATAAACCGCACTCTATACAGTCATTGATGTACAACTCTGCACACAGATCGAACTGAGCACTGTCAGCATATCCGTACAGCAGATGCGGCATCAGACCGATCGGACAAGCGTCCACACACCATGCGCAGTTGATACAGGGAGTCGGTGGTTCGCGATTGACATCACGTTCAGTCTGCACGAGAATTCCTGTCGTCGTCTTGATGACCGGGACATCATCCGTGTACTGCGCCGTGCCTGATATCACGCCGTTTACAATGATCTTTACTGGTGTTCCACTACAGCCGCCGCATTCTTCGATCACATGTCCAATCGATGTTCCGATATCCACCAGAACATTTCTTGGAGAGCCTACCGCGCCTGCTACGGTTATCACTTTCTTGATCATGGGAATACCGTGCACCGCATCATATATCGCCTTCATGGCGGCGATGCTGCTGACAAGAACACCTCTGTCTTCAGGAGTGCTACCGCGTGGCACCTTCTTCTTCGCAAACTTTCTGACGAGTACGTCTTCGGTACCTGGCGGATAGTACATCGGTGTCGCGATGACCTTGATGTTACTATCAGGTGTCGTCTCGGTTCGCATGACGTGGAGTGCTTCTGAGTTAAGTTCGATCACGATAAACGCTTTTTTAGCGCCAACCGATTCCATTAATGCTTTCAATCCATACACGATCTCAGTAGGGTAATCAAGCATGAGCGCAGCATTCGATGATAGATCATCGGTGTTCGTTCCGTTGATGATGATCGTATCGATCTCCGCTTTTGTACGCAGCGTCGAAAGTCCATTCGGCTCGATAATTCCAGCTTCCCTGATGATGTGCCTCAGTTTTCCTGCGGACAATTCTTCCGGTTCAATTTCTTTCTTCGCTCCCTCGTGTGTTTTGATCACCACGCTGAGAACATTCTTACCAGTTGGATGCGGCAGTTCAGAGACAGCAGTCACCTCTCCGGAAACGCTTGAATGTATCCGGGATTCGCCGTCGCCGATTAATTGACCGACAGAAACGATATCACCAACACTCACAAGGGAATTGCACACCGCGCCAGCATGCTGCTGTAAAGGGATAATCACCTGATCAGGCGTTTTGATAGTTGCAATCTTCAATGCGGATGCCTCCTGTGCTTCGCATAAAGTTACGTGTGTTGGCATATATAAGTCTTGTTATCTGGTAGAATTCTCAACTAATATCTTTAAGTATCACCCGATCGAAATACTGTATGGTGGTCTCATGGGCGTACCAAGATTCTGGAGACATATCAGCAGCAGATACAATCTGATCGGAACAAGATGCAACACATGCGGCGAATACTACTTCCCGCCAAGAACAATGTGTCCGAACTGCCGCAGGGATGGCAGTATCGAGGAATACCGATTCAAAGGACATGGTGAAGTGGTCACTTATACCATCATCCATACCGCATCCGCTGGATTTGATATTCTGACGCCATATCCGCTGGCAATCATACAGCTGGATGAGGGTCCGCGCATGACCGGGCAGGTGGTCTGTGATCCTGACAAGATTACAATCGGAATGCGTGTGAAACCCATATTCAGAAAACTAGGCGAGGATGGAGACGCTGGCATTATATATTATGGCACCAAGTTCATACCCGCATGATGCCTCGGTGGCTCAGCTGGCAGAGCGAGTGATTTGTAATCACTAGGTCGCGAGTTCAAATCTCGCCCGAGGCTTATGCTTCTGCTGATTGATGATAGAACCGCCAGAGTGGTCGCAAAGCGCAAGGGCGTCATGACTGCAACACTGCCAGAATTTTTATTGGATTGCAAAGAAGCTCATAATTTGTCAAAGGAAGAGTTATCTGCAATTGTCGATCTATTGGAGAAAAGAGATCTCTACAAATTCAAGGAAAATGTTTTAATGAGGCTCAAGAAGAGTTGATGTTGGACATATCCATATCATGACTCAATACAAACTATGGATCAATGGCGAATGGACTGAATCAGAATCCGAAGAAACATTCCCGGTAATCAACCCTGCAACAGAACAGATAATCGCAACTGCTGCGGATGCAGAACGTTCCGATACAGAGAAAGCGATCGATTCTGCGCGTGACGCATTCGATAACACAGACTGGAGCCAGAATCATTCGCTGAGAAAGAAAATCCTGCAGAACGTAGCAGAACTGCTGAGAAAGGACACAGATCGCCTCGCGCATCTTGAAACACTGGATAACGGCATGCCAATTGGTTGGGCGAAACGGTTCATTCCTGATGTAGCAGACTTCTTCGAGTACTATGCAGGCCTCACATCTCCACTCGAGGAGAAACTCGATTCTCACAGCACGGTCTACTATGAGCCGATCGGTGTGGCAGCAGGAATCATCCCGTGGAATCTGCCGCTCAAGATGGCGTCGTGGAAGATCGCGCCAGCACTTGCCGCGGGAGATATGATCATCCTCAAACCATCGAGTAAGGCCCCGCTTACTGCGCTTGAACTCGGAGAGGTATTTGATAGGGCTGGATGCCCGAAGGGTGTGCTGAACGTGATCACAGGAAAAGGGAGCGTGGCAGGAGCAGAACTTGCGAGGAATGCAAAGGTCGACAAGATCGCGTTTACAGGTGGAACAGAGACCGGAAAAGAGATTATGAAACTTGCATCAAATAATCTCAAGAAGATCACGCTCGAATGCGGAGGAAAATCAGCAAATATCATCTTAGAGGATGCAGACAAAGCAAAGGCAGTAAAGGGTGCGGTCTTTGCGATGTTTTTTAATGCAGGGCAGGTATGCACCGCAGGTTCGAGACTGCTTCTGCCAGAGAGCATTCATGATGAGTTTATGGAGCTTATGATCGCAGAAACGAGAAGGCTCAAAGTCGGAGACGGGCTTGATGATCCTGACATGGGACCTGTGATCAGTTCCGAGCAGATGGAAAAAGATCTTCGGTATATCAGATATGGAATCGAGGATGGTGCAGAACTCGTCACCGGTGGAAATCGCATTGAGAGAGATGGCTTCTTTGTTGAACCAACGATATTTGATTGTGTGGAACCGAATATGCGCATCGCCCAGGAGGAGATATTTGGTCCGGTACTCTCTGTGCTCACATACCATGACGAGGAGGAAGCTATCGAGATTGCGAACGGTACCAGATACGGGCTTGCCGGAGCAGTATGGTCAGAGGATGTATCACATGCGAAAGTGATTGCAAGTCGTATCAGGGCAGGAACGGTATGGATCAATACGTATCATGGTGCTCCGAAACATGCGCCGTTTGGTGGATATCGCGAGAGCGGGATCGGTAGGGAACTTGGAATGCATGGGCTCAAGAGTTATCTTGAGGTGAAGCATCTGATGGTTGGGTGAAGGATTACTTTATTACATATTTGCTACAAAATATGTACATTACATGAGCACAAAGATCATGGTAGTGGATGATGAACCGGATACAGTGGATCTGGTTGCATTGGTGCTTGAAGGTGAGGGCTATGAGATTATGCCAGCTTATAACGGCAGAGAGGCACTGGACATGCTCAACGACATAAAGCCCGATCTGATTTTACTGGATATCATGATGCCAGACATCGATGGCTGGGATGTGTATCAATCGATATGTGAGAACGAGAAGACAAAAGACATTCCAGTGGTGATGCTTACCGCAAAGGCGCAATCCATCGACAAGATGATTGGTCTGCATGTCGTTGGTGTCGATGGGTACATCACCAAGCCGTTCGGTCGCATGGAACTGGTTGATTGTGTAAAGGCGCACCTGAAAGAGTGAAAATAAGATGAAATGCCGAACAGGTTCCATTGGCAGGGTATTTCTTGCACGTGTGGATCATGGCGAGGATCTGCTTGTCGAACTCACTCGACTTGCGCGGTCAGAAGACATCAGGCAGGCGTTCTTTATGCTGATCGGCGCGATCAGGGATGCGCGTATTGTTGCCGGACCGAAGGAGGATAATGTTCCACCGGATCCGATGTGGTTCTCGATCGCGGATGCTCATGAGATACTTGGCATCGGAAACATTCTCCGGAAGAATGGCGAACCGAGCATACACATCCATGCCGCGCTCGGCAGGGCAGAAAAAACACTCATCGGCTGCCTGCGTGAGAAAAGCATGACATACCTCACCATCGAAGTCTTCATCCTCGAAATAACCGGCGATCTGGCAGAGCGTGCTTATGATGATGCGCTCGGGATTGCACGAATGGTGCTGTAATCACACAATTTAAGTATAACCTTGAACTGCAATTGATACCATGATCGACAGAAACGAGATCATACCCATACTGGAAGACTACGACACATCAGAGATAAAAATCGGGCTCGTAGGTTCGCATTCCGCACTGGATGTGTGCGATGGAGCGGTTGAGGAAGGTTTCAGAACATTTCTGATCTGCCAGAAGGGACGTGAAAGAACATACACTCGATATTTCAGAGCACAGCGCGATTCGGATGGAAATCTCCTGCGTGGAATCGTGGATGATTCCGTGGTTTATCCGCGGTTCGATGAGATATTGAAGCAGGAAAATCAGCAATACTTGCGTGATAACAACATCCTGTTCGTACCGAACCGATCGTTCACATCATACTGCGAAATCGACGCAATCGAAAATGATTTCATGATTCCGATGGTGGGCAGCCGCAATCTGCTCCGAAGCGAAGAGCGGGGGAGCGAGAAGGACTATTACTGGCTGCTTGAGAAGGCGGATCTACCATATCCGGAAAGAATCAGTGATCCGGAGGAGATCGATGAACTGGTCATGGTAAAGCTTCCGCATGCGGTAAAGAAACTTGAACGCGGCTTCTTCACAGCATCCGATTACGAAGAGTACAGGCAGAAGTCAGAGTCCCTGATCAGGCAGGGCGTGATAACAGAGGACGCACTCAACGCAGCAAGAATCGAGCGATATGTGATCGGTCCGGTCTTCAATCTTGATTTCTTTTATTCACCAATCGAGACCGAGATGAGCGCAATCGAACTGCTTGGCATCGACTGGCGGTTCGAGACCAGCCTTGATGGGCATGTGCGCCTGCCAGCGCCGCAGCAGATGACGCTTGTCGAGACGCAGCAGATACCAGAGTATACGGTCTGCGGACACAATTCAGCAACGCTCAGGGAGTCTTTGCTGGAAAAGGCGTTCGAACTTGCTGAGAACTATGTGAAAGCCACTCAGAAATATTATTCACCTGGAATTATCGGACCATTCTGCTTGCAGACATGCGTTGACAAGGATCTGAACTTCCATATCTATGATGTCGCTCCCAGAAT